>JAMOPD010000101.1 GCA_027064745.1 Thermococcaceae archaeon | reverse complement strand
TGTCCTTCGGGTAGAACCTGGCCGGCCAGGTGTTGCGCTCGTTCTTCCTGACGACAAAGGCCAGCTTCATGAGGTCCTTGATTTTCTTCTCATCCCTAAGGCCGAGGACTTCAGCGCAGAGGGTCTTCCAGCTCACGCCCTCCCTCGCGTGCTTGGCCAGTTCCTTCAGCTTGAGCGCGTCCTGGTATGACCTCACGGAGCGGCCCTGCTTGAGGGCCTGGTTTTCAAGTTCAAGCTTTTCAATCCGCTCCTGGAGGCGCTCGACGAGACGCTTAAGCTCAGAGTTTTCTTTTCTTAGTCCCTCATTTTCTTTGGTTAGCTCCTTCACGCGAATGATATTATCTGCAACCTGCACATTTGATGCCGATTTAACTAAGGCCACTATCACGTCCGTTCTGGAAATGCCGGGCCGAGTCATTTCGTCTATTTTCTGGAGGATCGAAAGCGGAAGCCTCAATGAGATGTGCTCTGTTGGTTCATCCCATTTGCGAGGTCTTCCTGTTCCAGTTCTCGGCCCGGCATACTTCATGAGGATCACTCTCTTGCAGCTTTGTACGTTTCCCACATGTCCAGAACAAGCTCTGGCCAAGATATGCCCCTGCGCAGCTTTTCATTCTCCATCTCCTGGTAGATGTCGTAGGGTATCCATGCCTCAAACCGCTTCACAGGACCATCATACTTGCGAGGACGTCCACTCATCGATACCACCCCAATGGTATGAATAAATCTTACGTAAGAAATATTCATACTAAACTATAAAACCCTTTCGGCATTATTTTTGGTCGAACGTTCAGCCCAATATGAAGATTTCATACTAAGTATGAAAATTGTTCAGAAAGTAGATTTTTGTGCTACAAAAATAAGGCACATTACTCTGTGGCAGGAAAATCGGGTGGAATTTTGTAACACACCAGACAAATATCAAAATTCAAGCGATTCAGGAGGAGAATGAGAACAAATCTCTAATATTCTATCTTCTTTTTTGAGGACATAGATATGTATATAACTAACTCCCTAAATAGAATAAGAATAATAAGCGTTGGCTTTTTCGAGCAAGATTATTTCTTCGTCTGGTTCGAGAATGCGGAATGGTTTGGAGCTAAGCTTCGAAAGTAATTGTTTGCCTTTAGGACTGATTAAATCCTCAAACTTGTGGAATCCTACTAGTAATATCTCAAGGGTTGTGCTTTCAGTTATCTCTAACTCTGTTCTGACTTCCTCAGGAATTGTTATCAGGCCACGAGAACTTAATTTTGCAACCACATAAGCGGTCCCTAATATCTTGATCTCGCTCTTGGAAGTTTCAATCTTCCGAACGATTATCTCAACAACATCGTCCTTAGTTAGCCCCAAAACCTCTCTATCTCGCTTAGGCAGGACTATTTGACCCTTCACATTTATGGAGGTATGAAACTTTGCCAACGGTTCCTTGCTTTCTTTCACTGTCTCACCCCTGCATTCGACATTAGTTAATGTCGAATTGCTTGTTTTCTGTATGACCGAGGTCATACATAAGGTTTACCGTTAAGCGAGTTATTGCTTGCTCTCGCTTTTGAGAGTTAGACATAGATACTTAGATATCGAGAACGTTATAAGCTAAGAACAGTCGTGTCAAATCAATAGTGTCAATTATTGTATACATTTTATTAGTAACTTTAGAGAGCCACTCTATATCTTCCCTAACTTCATCGGCTAAGGTGGGGATTGAAATGATAATCACCAGTTCCACATTCTCCAGTTTAAAGGCTTTTATAAGTTGATGACTTATTGCCTTCTGAGTTATGTGGCTTCCAAAAGAGCCTCCTTTTATTACAACACCAGCATCGCGTAGATCGTATTCATTGTTTATGTTAAGCTTGTATGTTAGATAGTCAACGCGCTCAATTGGTGTGTGGGGAGTATGGCCAAGATCCCCTATAATTTTTCTCAACCTCTCTTCTATATCGTCTTCTTTTAAACTTGCTACATGATCCTTGTATTTTTCGGCTTCTTCTCTGGAAATCTTAGCAACTTCTCTAAAAGAGTATATATCCTCTAGTAGAAGCTTTCCGTATCTCTCCTTAGGTGTAAACCAGACATTTGAATGGAAGTTATATATTTTCTGCACATTTTCAATTTTTACCTGCTTGAATGGCTGTATCATTTTTACTCTTCCAGTTTTATCTCTATACATCAATGGGAAAAAATTCCCATTATAGATAACCCCATTGGTTCTTAGTTTGTCTGGATCAAAATACGCTGGAAACTTTTTGTTTATCAATTCTCTGTAAAGAGTTTTTAATAGCTTTGGTTCGGAGTATATCTCGCTCTTTCTTATCTCTTTTCCGGTCACATCTTTGTATAATGCTACAAAATCATTTTCATTAACATGTTCTATTCCGTCTTCGGTGTACATACGTTTAACCCATACACGGTATCGTCCATGAACACCTGCTGAATAGAATGCTCTAAATGACTCCACAAGATTTCTATCCTTCTCAAGGACATCTAGTAGGAATAAGATAAACAAGCCATCATAGAGTTTGCTCAAGATGTCTGTACTATATCTACCTTCTAGAGAACTTGCCTCCAAGAATACGTTTATTTTTTCACTGTTGTCTAATAGGTATCCTACCTTAGAATTATCTGCAACTAATTCGAAAACACGCCTTAGAGAAGTTATAAG
>JAMOPD010000100.1 GCA_027064745.1 Thermococcaceae archaeon | reverse complement strand
AGGTCGCTGGTTCGAGCCCGGCCCGGGGAGCCATTTTTTTATATATGCTCATTTTTCTTCAATCCTCTCTCCTGCAGCAACAAGAAAAAATGGAACAACGTGTCATGATATATCATCATATATCACATTCCCGCAAGGTTAAATCTCTCAATCAATATTAGCACATTATAAAAGGCATCTGTTCCATTTTTCTTGTATCCTGTGGTGAATCGTGATATATCACTCCAAGTGTTCCATTAATCTTCTTTCAGATATTCATCAAGAATACCAATTTCTTCAAGATACTGGAGAATGAGTTCTGAAACCTTCTGGTTCGGTGTTGCCCCCTCTTTTTTACAAGCTTCTTTGAAGAGTTTCCATAGAATCGGATTAACTATAAGATGAACATCCTTTTCTTTGTTTTTTAATAACTTCAGGGCTTTTTGCCAGTTCTTCATAGAGTTTATTGTACGGGAAAGGTAAAGACCTTTAAATGTTCGTATTTATGGACATTCTTCAGTTCTTCTATTAAAATAGAAAGTGTCCCCCGAAGGGGACAGCGGAGGTTCTTCAAAAGTTTTTTATGAGGAGTTCCGTCCCACGTGGGCGGCTCCTCGCCTTTGAAAATTCAGTAATTCCATAACTTGACTTGGAAACTTCTTTTGTGTGCCAGTTAAAGTCCTTGTATAACTTTTCTACAAGCTCGCAGGGATAGTAAGAAAGAACAAACTTTCCCTTGATGTTTCTCAGGATTTCTGCAAGGTCTCTGTGGTCCCTCTCTGTAAAGCCTGTCCGGTAGTAATGTTCTTTTTGGACATACGGTGGGTCAAGGTAGAAGAGCGTGTTGGGAGTGTCGTATTTCTCTATGACCTTTCGGAAGTCAAGGCACTCTATCTGAACTATGGAGAGTCTTTCCCTTATCTGGTTAAGTCTTCTTAGAAATGGAAGCCAACGGGTGCTACTTGTTTTTCTGGTATTAGCAGAAATGTAGTAGCCCCAGCTGTTCCTCGTTCCTGAAAATGACTGGACTACGGTAATGGCGTAAAGCAGGGCTTTGTCTATGTTATCTCGGAAGTAACCTGTTTTGAGTTGTTCTATTGCCATCTGGAACTGACGTCTTGAGTGGAGGGTTCTTTTAGCTCTCCTTTTGAATTCCTGAAAGTGGTCCCTCAGGACGATGAAAAGGTTAACGAGTAACTCGTCGTTGTCGTTGTAAATCTCTACAAGGGAAGGCTCTTTTTTGAACAGAACCCAGCCTGCTCCTCCGAAAGCTTCCACATAAGTCATCCTTCGGTAATTTGGCGGGAAGTGAGAAATTATCCATTTCGCAAGCCTATTTTTGCCGCCAATCCATGGGAGCATAATACAACCTCCTTCTGGATTTTGCTGGTGAAAAAAGCATAGGGGAAAAGGGAGCTAAGGCGGGAGGAGAGCGACAGGAAGACAAGGGGAGGTCTCCTTAGGCTTTGGAATTCTTCTTAAAGAGGTCTAAAAGCCCTGTTCTTGTGATGAGCTTTTCTCCAAACCAAAAGCCGTTAACAAGGATTAAAAGCGTATTTAGCATTCCAAGTTGTTGAGGGGTAAAGCTTTCTGGGTGTAGAAAAGCATAGATGTAAGCGCCCGTTACTACATACGTTATCACTGGTCTTACGGAAGAGCGTAAATACTGAATGGGACGGGGAATATCTATTAGCCTGCCTTCATACTCCAGCATGAACCTTCTGAACTCTGAGGTCTCTCTTGAAGCTTCTTCTAATAGTGCTATGCGGTAGAGTTGTTCAAACTTTTCTTTCTGCTGTTTGGCTTCCAGTTTCTTGTCTGCGTCTGGAAAGAGCTTATCTGCTATGGTTGAGCCGAGAGATAGAAGGGCATTAAGTAACACTTTTCGCCTCCTCATAGTCAGGGTGTATCTTTCCGGTTCTCATCATGTAGGCAAGGCGCTCTGCTCTCCTTCCTACCTGCCTTGCCCAACGGGAATTGAGCATTTCAAAGGCGGCTTTAGAAAAGTTCTTTCCCTTGATAGCTTGAATGAACTTTCTGAAAGTGAGGAAGCGAGGTTTTCCAAGGTTGAACAGCATATCAAGTATTACGGCTTGCCTAATCTCATCTAAATAAAGCCAAATTTCTGCTCCAAAAATGTCTGTAGCGTCCTGAATAGCTCTCTGAATATCGTTCTCAAGAAGATAGAGGGCTTCGTCTTTTGAAATCCCTACATCGTCAAGATTTCTGCCAACGCCAATAGTGAGTTTGCCTACGGTATCCCGGTAGGGCTTTAGGCGGAGTCCTTCATCGGTTATGAGCATTTTTTTAATAAGATTCAATTTCGCCTCCGAAGAAAAGGGGGCAGGTTGCCCTACCCCTCGGAAGTGTTAGAGGTGGTATCGGTGGTGCTATCAGCGGTGTTTTCAAGTTCAGCAACTATTTGGTCATAAAGCGGTTTTACCCAGGCTTCTATGTTGAGATTGAGAAGTTCCTCAAGAGACATGGAGTCAATCTGATTTTCAAGTTCTTCTTCCTTTTCCCAAATGGCGTCGTAGAGTTTGAGGAGAAACTGCGCATCAGGGTCTCCCTCGCCTGCGTCGTGGACTATTTCGCCCATGTTGAGGTAGCCACCTCTTGCTTTGGCTTGGGAATAGAAGTAGCGGTCGGTTTGTGACGAAAGAGCTCTTTTTGCTTCTGTAGGGTCTAATTCGTAATTAAACTTTTCCCCATATCTTTCTCTGATGTAAGAAAGAGTCTCTTCTGTCAAATCAAATAATGCTCCATTTACTTTAATCTTAATCATCGTATCCCTCCATTAAACGTGATATTCTGTCAGGTACCAGATTGGATATGGGAATTGGAAATCTTCAATCCAACCTTTACACATAAAAAGACCTGTGGAAAAAATTGCTGTTTCTGTTGTAAAATTAGTAAAAAGAACACAATGTAACCTGTTTGTTTTAAAAGAATCTCCTCTTCTAAAAAGCACATAATAATTCAAACCTGAATTTCTAACACTATCTCCTGTAGAAATTTTTTCCCATTTATTGTTGTTTTCGTTATAGCGATATAGCGAATCTTTCCCAATTTTGGTTAGTCCTGCATCTCCCCACGAAATGTCGCAATTCCCATTTACTGCAAAAATAATTCCAGCAGATACTTTACCGCTGGTTATAAAAAGAAAGTTGTTGTCACCAAATCCCAAATCAAGTCTTTCACTATCAGTCGGAAGTGTAACCTTTTGAACATTCGGAACTGTTCCTCCCCAATCAGTTCTTGAAACTGTTCTAACGACAAGTTTCCACGCAATATCTTCATC
>JAMOPD010000099.1 GCA_027064745.1 Thermococcaceae archaeon | reverse complement strand
AGAGAACTCCTCAAACGCTACAATCCCGAGGTAATCAGGCTCTTCGTCCTCCAGAGGCACTACCGCTCACCCCTCGACTACAGCGAGGAGGGAATTGAGCACGCCAAAAACAACCTTGAAAGGCTCTACAACACGCTTGAGAACATCCGCGTTGCGATGAGCAAGGCGGAGATTTCCTTCCGCTGGGACGAGCCCGAGTTCAGGGCATACGAGGCCATAAGGGACGCAAGGAGGAAGTTCTACGAGGCTATGGACGACGACTTCAACACGGCCGAGGCTTTAAAGGCGGTCTTCGAGGTCAGCAACGCGGTCAACCGCTACCTCACTGAGGTTGAAAAGCCGAAGGAGAGCATCCTTAGGAAGGCCTGGGAGTTCTTCAAGGACGTTGGCGAGGTCTTTGGCCTGTTCGAGGACTACTTTAAGGAGCAGAAGGCAGGAAACGAGGAAGAACTCATAAACCTGCTCGTTGAAGTCCGCGCCCAGCTCAGGAAGGAGAGGAAGTTCGATTTGGCCGACAAAATCAGGGAAGAGCTGAGAAAGCTCGGAATCCAGCTGGAGGACACACCGCAGGGAACGGTCTGGAAGAGGATTAAAGTCTGAGAGCTGTTTTCATTTCTTTTGCTTTTGGATCCTGGAACTCAACCGCCCTTCATCTCAGGACTTCTTTCACGAATTCTCCGGCTCTTAGGATTTTGGAGTTGTTTGAGCAGAGGGAGTTGAGGGAAGTTCAAGAAATCGTTGGAGTCGGAGGATTCAAAGAGCAGTTTGTTCTTCAGCGTATGTGCCCGCCGAGGATGTAGGGGGTTATGTATTTGGTTATTACGGTTTGCATTATTTCTGGCAGGCTTTGTTCTTTGCTTGGTATCGGTTCTGTGTGGCCTCTGCCGTGCATGTGGAGGGGCCAGGATTGGAAGGTCGGCTCTTCGTGAAAGTTATCCCATCCGACGAGTTCATTACCGAGGGTGTCTCTTAGGTAGGCTGAGAATTTGCGCTGGAATATTGTTTTTCCATCGCAGTCGTGTTCAATGAAGCGATCGATGATGTAGAGAACGTGGCCGGTTGTGAATGTTATTTTGGCCTGGTACTCTAGGTTGTCGTCGGGTGTGGCGGGTGGTCGTGGTTTAAAGGTAACCTCTTGGATTATCCCGTAACGGGCTAATCGGCGTTCGATGTTTTTCAAAAAGGTTGCGTTGCTCAGGAGAAGTTTAAAAGCCTTGTTTCGGGGCGGGAGGGCCTTTGAGTGCCTATCCTCGAAAATGGCTACCACTAAGGGGATTCTGCTCACAGTAGTCCCTCCTTGCGGAGGAGTTCCTCGTAGTGGTTCCAGATTTCGAGGATTATGCTGAGGTGTGGGCTGGTTTCGGCGAGTTTTTCAAGTTCTTCTTTGGAGCCGTATTCTCTGCGGTATTCCTCTATTATCTCGCGGATTTCTTGGAGTTGTTCTTCTTTTGTGGCCAAGGGAACGCCAAGCCCCTCGCTGACTTCTATTATTTTCTTGGGAGTGGAAAGCTGGAGTATTTCGCTTGCCGAGGCCTCGGCGTCGAGAATTAGTTCTCTAACTAGTTTGTTCAATTCTCGCTTGTTCATTCGGGTTATGGTCTCGTTGGAAGGTTCCTCTATGACAATTCCGGTTGGCATTTTCTCACCAGTTTTCTCCTAAGACATTGAATAATAAATAGCTTGCGGAATTACCTAGATGACTGAGTCTCCGAGACCGGTTTAATACCCGAGCTTTTTCAAATATTCTTCAGTCTTTTTAGCTATTACTTTAGCAAAAGCTGGAAGGAGTTCTTCCTGTATTTTATCTCTAAGTCTTTGATACTCGTACCTATCTCTCTTACCACCGTTGTTAAGCTCTGTGTAAACTGTAAATCCATCTTCAATTATTCCTCCATTCCCATCAATAAGCTTTTTCCATAAATCTGGGTCATATTTCCCAATACCCTCCTTATACGGCGTGAATCCGTATTTGTCTATAAACTCGACGAGCTTCTGGAACTCTGGAACTTGGCTCAAAGGTTTCTCGAGGAACTCTTCCAATCTCCTGTAAACTTCTCTTGCTTTTCCTTGGTTTAATAGGTAATCAAAGGTTTCTACGGCAACATCTGCGACATTTCCGGGTTTAACGAAATCAAAATAAGTAGGATCTCTCCTATATAGCTCATAAACTACAGCGGCAGTAGCTAAAGCGTCAAATCTCTTGTTATTTATGTCTCTCTTTCCAGAAAGCACATCTTCTATGCGCTTCTTCATATACCTTATCAAAATTAGGTACATAGTGATAATTCTTAGTTATGTCCTTTATTTGATCAAAAACCCACTCATACTCTCCCATTTTAACGCTACGAGGGTATAAAAGAGCTAACTTCTCATCTAAAAACGCTATGTTGTTCTCCCGCCCGGAGCTTCCGACCATGCTTCTCCACCCTCAAGTGATTACCATAGAACAGCCTTAAGCTTTTCGGTCTTCATCCCGTACGTCATGCCCCTCAATTACTTTTTTCTCGCGGAGCATGGTTAAGTAGTCTTCGTAGCTCATGGGGCATCTTACGAAGTCGTCGAACTTTCTAGAGTCGTCGAAGTGGAGTTGTTTCATTATCCTCCTCACGAGGGCCGGCCCGAGTTCCTCCTTGTCTTTTCCTCTGCTGATGATGGTCATCACGCGCTTTTTCTTGCCGTTCTCGGTTAGAATGTATTTAGTGTGCCGCCCGCCTTCCTTTTCAATGAAGCCCTTCTTTCGCAGGGCCTTTTGGAGTTCTCTTCGCTTCATGGGCTCACCTCTACGTGCCGGAGGAGTGTTTCCCGCAGTTTTCTGGCGTCTTCGTCGAGGTTGTCTTCGTCTTCGAGGACGTATTCTTCTATTAGGGCTTTGAAGACTTCCTCAGCGTCCCGTAGGGCTCTGGTTAATGTCTCTCCGCACCCGTAGAGTTCCAGCTCGGGGTTTCCCACGCACCAAATGTTTTCCTCGCGGTTGTATTCTACTTTGAGTGAGATTGGGGTTTTGAGCTTGCAGCCGGCGAATTCACCGGTTAGTTGCAGGGTTTCGAGGGTTGGGGGGAGGATTTTCTTAAGTTCAACGAGCTCAAGTTTGAGCTCTTCGAGTTCTTTTTCTATTTTTGCTCAATGCGGTGAATGATGACTTGGACGCTTTCACTCATAGACTCACCTCCTATGTTTCCTTATACAGTTGAATTGCCTAAAAGATTTGAGAGATTTTCCAGTGTGAACTCTCTCCCGCTTTTCGAAAGATCACCTCCGCCCATGGGAGATGAAGGAGCATGAAGTTCGGAGAAG
>JAMOPD010000098.1 GCA_027064745.1 Thermococcaceae archaeon | reverse complement strand
GTACCTTTGCCTCGAATTCCTTCATCATGGGGTCTTCGTAGTAGAGAGTCCTTGTCTCTGGAATACTCTGAATGAGCTCAAAATCAACTATCTTACCGCCCTTTTCTTCCTTCTCCCCTGTTTTCTCGGCCTCCTTTGCCACGAGGGTGTAGAAGTTGTCGGGCACATTAACAATAACCCCCTCCTTCTCGGCAACCTCTCTCACTATCTCCGGCGTCAGTCCGTGGCTCTCGTAGAACAGCATGAGCTTCTCCAGCGGTATTTCTTTCTTTCCAGCCTTCTTTAGTTTTGCTATTTCCCTTCTCACGAGGTCGCTTCCCCTTTTAAGGGTCTCCTGATAGCGCTTCTCCTCGACGCTGACAATATCAAGGATTACATCTTCCATCTCCTTAAATTCGGGATAAGTTTTGTGAAGAGCCTTTATGTGCATGGCCATTATTTCGCTGAGAGAAACATCGATGCCGAGCTCTCGCAGGTGTCTTATGCTCTTCCTTATGAGAAGCCTTGCGAGATAACCAGCTTTGACGTTTGAAGGAATGACCCCATCGGCAAGCATGAAGGTTAAGGCCTTTGTGTGGTCTGCTATGGCGTAGATAAGTTCATATGGCCTGACAGCTTTTTCGAGCTCCTCCACGCTTATCCCCACCTTGTTTGCTACCTCCTGGCGGAGAACCTTCAGGTCACCCATGTCCTCAATGTCAAACATTCCTGCCAAGCGAGAGTTTTCCATGAGAATGCGCTCGTCTATCCTATCAACGCCTGCCATTCTCTTTAAAGGATCCACAACGTAGCCTAAAACGGCATCATAGGCCGTCGGCGTTCCCTGACTCATCCATACGAGCCTTTCCAATCCATAACCCGTGTCAACAACCCTCGTCTCCATCGGGACATATTTATCCCCCTTAATCTCGACAATTTGACTTGGATCAGCATTTGGAGGGGCCAGCTTATACTGCATGAAAACGAGCGTCGCCACCTCAAGGCCGCGGTAGAGCACCTCAAAGGCCGGCCCGGCGTTTCCTCCACCGGCCCAGGGGTTCTCCTTGAAGGTTATGTCCTCGGGCTTCATTCCGAGCTCTTTCGTGAAGAACTCGAAGGCTAACTCCACCGTCTCGTCCATCCAGTAAATCGGCTTGCCCGGGTAGTTAAAGGCGTGGTGGGCCATCATCTCGAAAATCGTGAAGTGCCTGCCGGTTATTCCAACGTTGTCTATGTCCGTGAAGCGAATCGAGGGTTGGCTTATCGTGAGCGGGTTGGCCGGCGGGTCGGCCTCGCCGCTTATGACCCACGGCTGGAAGTCCATTATGCTCGCCCCAACGAGGAGAACGTCATCTCTCCATCTTGGTAAAACAGGATAGCGTTTTACCCTTCCATGCCCGTGTCTCTCAAAAAAGCTCAGAAATGCCTCACGCATCTCCTCGAGGGTGTACTTCTTCGGTATGCCGGGCTTTCCTATGAACGCATACTCATCACACGGTGGATCCCCACAGGTCTCTCTATCTGGATCAAGCGTCCAGAAGGGTTTTCCACAGACTTTACATGTTTTCCTGATCCAGCCTTCCTCCTCGAACATGCGTGTGCTCATATCCATTGACATTTTTACCACCCTTTCACCGTTGTCTTATATCCAGAAGGAGTCTCTTTTCTGATCCACCCTTCCCTATTGAAGATGTGCATTAACATTTTTTATCACCTTTTCTTAAGTCCAAATCCTAAGCTATGATGAATCTCCACTTAAAAAAGGCTTTCGTTTGAAGTTTAATTCGTATAATTTACTTTGCTAGAAGCACCAAAACAAGCTGCATAAACACTAAGCCAAACACAATAATGAGTAGAATTACTTTAGTTATAGACTCCACAGTTTTCATAGCTTTGTTTATTGTACTATTCGCCTCCAACGAACTAAAGCTCGAAGGTGACGAGGTATTAGCATTGTTAATCTGATTAGGGTTAGGGCTCCCTAATCCCTCATTTCCTGAGGGTATATGATCAAATGCACTATACATTACAGCATAATATATGAAAAATGATAGTACAATAAACATCGAAACTATCTGCTTAAATTTCATAAACTCTGCCTCCTTTCCTAGGACAATTAAGCATGAACTAAAACTAATTCAAAGAAATAGTTATTTCATCAATGTTATCTTGATCTTTGCTATATTTAAACTTTATGCACATGTTACAATTAACTAGTAAGATATGTTCCTCGCAGTTATTCATGATGATATTTTTCTCACAATTAGGATTAAAATTTGGATATTATCCTACAATTTACATACAATAACCAAATATCTGGAATATTAGAGAAGATATTTACTAAATATTTATCATCAAAGACTTAGCTTTATATAAAATCCAAAACATTTACCTCCATAAAGTTATGGAAACTACACAAGTCTAAGCGTGAAGGTCAGCCCCGCGAAACATCATCACTTATCAGGGGGCTCCAGACTCATCATCCCTATGGTTCTCATATTTTTTCAGTTATATCTTTTTACTTGTCATACTTAAGTTCAACATCAGTGTATTGGAAAGCTCAACTACTCAGGTCTAATAAATTATTGACCAAATTTTCATATAACAATCAAAAGTCTTAAATATATTGCAATACTTAAATTTTCTCTGTAGAGTTCAGTGATGTACCACCGACTTCTATTTTGATATACAGTAGATCAGTGAAGCACTACTTAGTTGGGAGGTGTTTGTATGGGGGCTGTGATGAACTTTATTAATTGGCTGGATGGCATAGTATGGGGCCCGCCCATAATGATTTTGCTTGTTGGTACTGGGCTGTTCTTGACCATTGTGCTGAAAGGAATCCAGATTAGGCGTCTGGGATGGTCTATTAGATACACCTTTGGTAAAGAAGGAAGGGCAAAGACCGGAGAGGGTGATATCAGCCCATTTCAGGCATTGATGGCAACGATTTCCGGAACAGTTGGTATAGGCAACATAGCAGGTGTGGCAACAGCAGTTTACCATGGCGGTCCCGGAGCGCTCTTCTGGATGTGGGTAACGGCTGCTGTAGGTATGGCTACCAGATATTCAGAGGGTCTCTTGGGTGTTGCATTCAGAGGAAAGCTACCAGATGGCACAATGATTGGAGGTTCCTTCAGCGCCTTGGAAAGAGGATTTGCAGAAGTCGAGATTTCACCAACTGGAAGGTATCTGGCATCAATATTTATACTGATATTTGCAGTGTTTATAGGATATGACGCTACAAAACTCAGTGGAGGCCTAATGATTGGAGCATACATTATTGCATTGCTGTTCCTAATACTTGCATACTACCTC
>JAMOPD010000097.1 GCA_027064745.1 Thermococcaceae archaeon | reverse complement strand
GCTTTAATTTCCCTCACCAGCTCTCCCGCGGGAACGTCCAAAACGCTGTCGGCCCAGCCGAGGAAGCTCCTGATGAAGAGGTCAACGAACTCGTTGTCCCCTATCTTTTCCCGAATCCACTCGCGCCCGCTCATCTCGGCTTCTTCTCCCTCTGGGAGTTTGTTCCTCTTCACATCGAGAAGCAACTTCGTCGCTTTGGCCTTCTCGGTGAAGCTTAAGTATTTCCAGCCCTCGCGGTAGTGGAAAATCTTGCCCTCATAGAAAATCATGCCCTTTGGCTGGGAGTTCACGATTTGAACATCCGCGCCGAGGAGCTTGAGGAGATGGGCCAGAGGCCCGTCCTCGCCGTGCGGGAGCATATGAAAAGCTCCAGTCGAGAGGCCGAAGCCCCTGTAGGGAAGGTTCGCGAACCTGCCACCGATCCTCGGGGACTTTTCGAGAACTGTAACATCATAGCCGTTCTTGGCGAGAAATGAAGCCGTCAGAAGGCCCCCGATGCCAGAGCCTATTACAACTGCTTTCATTCTACCACCGAAGAATGAAGATGGGAAGGAGGATATAAGGGTTTGGCTGTTGCATGACTATGCAACTCCTTTACTCTGGCTTCTTTTGGTCCGTTCTAATAGGAAAACTCAGGTTCGAATAAGCTCATACTTCAAAAAAAAGAAAGAACCTATACCTAAAGTAAAAGGAAAGATTTATAAGTGGAAGTTGGTTAAAATATAATGCAAAAACTTTAGGAGGTGATGACATGGAAGAGTTGATTGTACTGGAAAAAGGTGCATTCGGGTTCAACGAGCCAAACTTTTTCATCTGCGGGAGCTTCTGTAATCCTGTAAAGGATAACCCGAACTGATTGTGTTTCTTTATTTTTTACTACTTATTTTATTTCAGATACTATAAAAATTAGGAGGTGTGAATATGGAAATGAACGGGATCAAACTTTCAAGATATACTCTCGCTGTTCCATATCAGGGACGTGTGATACTATTTAATACCCTTTCACGCTCTTTAGTTGCCATTTCAGAAGAAGTTTGGAACAGACTTAAAAATAGTATCAACAATGCCAACGTTGGTATTGATAATGGAACGCTTAATGATCAGCTAATTAAAGAACTAACAGCTTTAGGATTTTTGATACCCTCTGAATTAGATGAAAAAGAGCTGATGCGAACCCATGTGAATATTCTAAAATATACGCCAACACACATGGGAATGTTTGTGAACTTAACCTCAAGATGTAATCTCTCTTGCCCTTATTGTTACCAAGATTTAAGAAAAGCTCTAGATAATAATCAAGATTTAACAACTGATGGCTGGAATAGAATAATGAAATTAATAAACAAGCGGACAAACATTCTGAGAAATGTTAATGTTGTATTCTTCGGAGGAGAACCAATGTTGAATTATGATACTCTAAAAGTGGCAGTAAGAGATTTAGATTCTTTAAGGGAAATTGGCATTAAAACTTCTATGTCTATAATAACTAACGGGACGTTATTTTCTAAGCAAAGAGCCCAAGAGCTGGCACCTTACCTTGACTCTGTTCAGATCACGCTAGATGGAATGAAAGAGACTCACGATAAGATGCGACCATACCCCGATGGACGTGGAACATTTGACGTCATCTTAAAGAATATCATAGATAATATCGATCAATACAAGAAGAGAATCATATTGAGATCAAATATAAATGAGAGCAATATTGATAGTGTTAAGTCTCTGTTACATTATCTAAGAGAGGAATACGGGTTACACAAGTTATTAAGAGGAGTTGGTTTTGAATACATCTTCCCAACGCAAACGTCAATACATGTAGGTGAAAGTTATAAATTAAGTCAACATATTTCAAAACTACTAATTGAAATTTATTCCTACGCTGTGGATTTGGAATATTCTATAGAAAACCCTCTAATACTCGGCCCATGTATGGCAAACCATGCTTTTAGTTTTGCAGTAGATGAACAATTAAATGTTTATAAATGTCCAGGCTTTCTATATTCAAATCCAGATGGATACATTGACAAAGAAGGCAATCTTATCATTACGAGTTCTAGATGGTATTCTTTAATAAACTTTGAGCCACCATGTGCTTCCAATTGTAAATTTGGCCCAGTATGCTACGGAGGGTGCAGATGGATGGCTAGTGCATCAAAATCCAAAATTTCCTGTAATATAGAACACCTACAGAATTACAGCGAATTTCTAACACTTTATGTTAAGTCAAGATACAAAAAACTCCTGGAGGGTGAACAATGAACGTGATAGAGATTAACGACCTCACCAAGGTCTATCCCGACGGAACAAAGGCCAACGACCGAATTTCAATCAAAGTTAGAAAGAACGAGATTGTGGGCCTCATCGGGCCCAACGGTGCGGGAAAGACAACACTAATACGTCAGCTGTTGGGGCTTTTGAAACCCACCGAAGGTTCCATTCGAGTCATGGGCGAAAACATAGCTGAGAATCCAGACGTCATAAAAAGAACGCTCGCCTACGTGCCCCAGTACCCCCTGAGCTTTCCATCCCTGCGGGTTGAGGAAGTTCTTGAATACGTTTTCAGGATGAGGCACGGGAACGCTCCACGGGAGGAAACGGAGAAAAAGATCTCGGAAGTTCTGAGCCTTGTTGGGCTCGACGGGGCATCAAAGTTCTTCGGGTATCAGCTGTCTGGTGGCATGAAGAAGTCCCTCCTGCTCGCGATGGCACTCGTCCAGGAGCTCCCCGTTCTCGTGCTCGACGAGCCCACGAGCATGGTAGATATCGTTACAAAGCACCGCCTATGGAGGGCAATAAAGGACTCAAACCGCGAGGGGATTCTTCTCGCCAGCCACGACATGAATGAGGTCAAGGCCCTGTGCGATAGGGTGTACCTTCTCGTCTATGGAAAGATAGTTGCTTCAGGTACGCCGGCCGATATAGTCTCAATGATTAAGATGCCCACAGAGGTTCGCTTGATACCCGAAAGAGAGGTATCCCCAAGCCTCCTGCCTAAGGAACACAAAAGGCGCGGAGACCTCTACGAGCTGGTCTTTGACACGCTTGAAGATGCCCTGAAGACCGTGGAGGCAATCCTCAAGAGCGCAGGCGTGGCGTACCTCGAGATTGAGTCTCCCTCCTTTGAGAACCTCGTGATAAACCTCATCGGGAGGGATGGCGAATGATTCGCCCCCTAATAGGGATGGAGCTAAAGGGAATGAGAATCTACAAAACGTTCCTCTTCGTCAATCTCTTGCTCATGCCATTCGCCCTTCTCTTCATGATGATAATGAACTCAAGCTCAAGAACTCCTGAGGATATTTCATATC
>JAMOPD010000096.1 GCA_027064745.1 Thermococcaceae archaeon | reverse complement strand
AGTTCTCTCCCGAAGGATGGTCTTATTACAGGTATCCCATAAAGTATCCGATTGATATCCACAATCAAGCTCAGGGGATAATAACCTTCTCAAAGCTTTACAAAGCATTTAAAAATCCCAAGTATTCAGAGTTTGCCGAGAAGATAGCAGAATGGACAATTAAAAATATGCAAGACCCAGCTGGATATTTTTATGCCCACATATGGCCAGGATTCGTTAACAAGATTCCATACATGAGATGGGCGCAGGCGTGGATGATGGTTGCCCTAACAACTATCTTAAAGGTGGTCACGGATGAGGATTCCATACGCCTGGGGGTTTAAAGTGTACAAAAACAGCCCTACTTGGTTGCAAAGGGTATTCGATATTGCACTAAAACCAATACCCCGATCAGTCATGCTTGGCTCTGGATTTCACGAAAAGCTCAAGTTCTTACGAGAGTCCGAGAAGTGGGAGTATTATAAACTCGTCGAGTTTCAGGAGAAAGCTCTCAGGAAGCTAATTGAGCATGCCTATCGGAATGTTCCATACTATCACAGGATAATGAAAGAGAGAAACCTTCATCCATCAGACATCAAGAAAATTGAAGACCTAACCAAACTTCCAATTTTAACAAAGGATGATATTAGAAGTAACTTCTCCGACATAATAGCCTTAAATTACAAGGAATTTAAGCCAGGGTTAGCTTATACATCGGGTTCGACTGGAAAACCCTTGGAGTTTTACCTCGACCAGCAGAACAGAGAGTGGGAGTATGCTTCACAGTGGAGGCAAGTGTTTTGGGGGGGAATTAAAGACGTTAATATTAAAATTGCCACTTTTAGAGGAGATTTTGTATTTGAATATGGAAAGTCAGACAAGGTCGCAAGATGGCATGGTTTATACAAAGAGATGATATTTAACTCTTACCTTCTTGATAAAGAGCATATACTCAAAATGGTGGAGATCTTGAATAAGTTTAAGCCAGAACTCATCAAAGGATACCCCCACGTTCTGTATATAGTATCTAAAACTATCGAAGAAGAAAATCTTGCCCTAACATTTTCTCCAAGGGTCATCCAAACTAGTTCCGAACAGCTTCCATCATATATGCGCGAGACAATTGAAATGACATTCAACACTAAAATCTTTGACTGGTATAGCCAATCTGAATACGTTGTTTCAATGGGTCAATGTGAGTATGGGACATATCATCAAACTATGGAAACTGGCATTATGACGCTCATAGAAGATGAGTGGGGCTTTGAAAGGCTCGTTGGAACGGGTCTGTGGAATTACTCCATGCCCTTTATTAATTATGTAGTCGGCGATATAATAGAATCAGAGAGTATTAAATGTAATTGTGGTAGAGGTCTTATCACAGTTAAGTCACTCGAAGGACGTATCAATGACATCGTAATAACTCCCTCAGGGAAAGCAATTTCCGGAGTTGCATTCGACCATTACGTCAAACATAGGATTCTTCATTATATAAGCACAATCCCCGAATACCTGCACTTTATACAGACTAAACTCGATGAGTTGGTAGTGGAGATATACTCAACAAAAAGTCTACAGGAAGCCGATATCAACTTACTCGTAAAGGAACTAAAGCTTCTATTAGGGAATGAGGTTGACATAAAAATAAAGTACTTAGATAAACTTCCTAAGGTGAAGAAGTGGAGGATCGTAGAATCAAAGGTGAGCAAGATATGAGGGTCTTAGTGTTAGCAAACGACTTCCCAACGAAAAACAATGAGTACACTGGCTTAATTTTCGTTAAGGAGCAGGTAAAGGAACTTGCCAAACTCGTGGATGAGATAAACGTTGTAGTTCCGATTCCGAGGGGAATAGAAAAGTTCAGGGAACATCAGTATGGCGTTAAAAACATACGTTACGAGAACTATACCATAGGGGACAACGTTAATGTGTATTTTGTCAAGTACTGGAATCCTCTATTCCCTGTAACGTTTTATAAGTTCAGAAAGGAGTGGCTATATTTAGAGACCAGAGCTATAATGAGGTTTCTCAGAAAGGAAGATATTAAATTTGACGTTATCCATGCACATTATTCCTGGCCGTGCGGGGCATTAGGAATCAAATTAAAAGAAGAATATAATATCCCGGTAGTTATCACTGAGCATACCTCTCAAACACTAAAGAGATTTATTGAAAAAAGAGATGCCTTCATATTCAATGTATGGAGAAAAGCGGATGCAATAATTAGGGTTAGAAAGGGGGACATTAATTTAATTTCCCAAGCTGTCAATGGGAGAACTCCTGTTTTTTACATTCCCAATGGATTTGATGGGAAAAAATTTAGGGTTATACCTAAAAACGTTGCCCGTGAGACTCTCAAACTTCCAAAAGAGAAGAGAATTATCTTAAACGTGGCTCAAATGTATTCTCCCCTTAAAGGGCATGAATTCTTAATAAAAGCCTTCTCAAAAGTCCTTCAAAAACAGAACGATGTACTTCTTGTGTTAGTTGGAGATGGCAGGCTGAGGCCAAAAATAGAGAGCCTAATTCATGAGTTAAATGTTCAAGATCATGTAGTTCTTGCTGGTGCAAGACCCCACGACGAGATTCCTCTCTGGATGAACGCCGCCGACCTCTTTGTCCTGCCGAGCTTGAGCGAGGGGAACCCCACCGTGATGTTCGAAGCTTTGGGAGTTGGTTTGCCATTCGTTGGGACTGCCGTTGGCGGTGTCCCCGAGATAATAACCTCCGAGGATTACGGTTTGCTCTGCCCACCTGCAGACCCGGAGTGTTTGGCGGAGAAAATTTTAATAGCCCTTGAAAAGGAATGGGACAGGGAAAAGATAAGGAAGTACGCAGAGCAGTTCACGTGGGAAGAAATAGCAAAGCGCGTTATAAATATCTACCTTAAGTACTTGAAAAAATAATTAGGAGGATAGAAAAATGAATGGAAAAACCCTATATGTGCTATTGAACTCAGATACAGACCCTGCGACAGAGCCCATAAGCCCAAACTTTGATAAGGAGACTGTATGGGAAATTACAACAGATTTAGTGAAAAAGATTAGGGAAGTCCTAAATAACTTTGAAGACAGCTATGGAAATATTCCGCGTGTTGTATGGCATTTACGCTCGGATAACCAAATAAAGTCCATATGGGGAGAATGGAACTATCCAGTTACTGAATACCGCTATCTATGGCGTTCTTTAAAAAGAGAAGGAGATGAGATTGGATGGCACCCCCACTTGTGGAGATTCGATTCGACTCGTAACTCTTGGTATCAGGAACGTCAAGATGTTAGGTGGATAAAAGATTGCCTAAAGAACGGATATAAAGCTATAACTAGTGTGTTCAACATAGAATCCTCACGAAT
>JAMOPD010000095.1 GCA_027064745.1 Thermococcaceae archaeon | reverse complement strand
GAAAAGGAGAGTTTGGAGAGCAGTATCAATGCCCTGAAAATCGAGCTTAAAGGACTTGAAAGAGAATTATTTGAGTTGAGGATGAAAAAAAGTGATGCAGGTAAAGATATCCAAGTTCTGCAGAAGGAGATGGAAAGACTTCTAAGTGAAGATCGAGCCTTGAAAGAGGAGGTTGAAGAGAGCGAGAAGAAGATTAAGGTACTCCAGAAGAAAATCAGTAATGCTAAAGGAGAGCTGGCAAAGCTAACCGGAAAAGTCCAGAGGCTTGAAAAGAAAAAAGAGAAACTCAGGAAAGCTCTCGACAATCCAGAAGCAAGAGAAATAAACCAGCAGATAAGAGAGGTTGAGCATGAGATAAGTAAGTTGAGGGAAGAGCTCAGCAAAGTTGAATCCAAACTTGAGAGCCTTGATACGAGAATAACCGAAGAGCTGATTCCCAGGAAAGCAGACCTTGAAGAGGAAATTGAAGGGCTCATAAACAAGATAAACGCCCTCCAGAAGAATATAACCACAAACGAAGAGGCAATTGAAAAACTGAATGAAGATCTTGAGAAGCTTGAGAAGCTCGAAGAAGAAGTGAAGGATGAACTTAAAGAGCTAAGAAATAAAAGGGAAGAGCTAAGAAAAGAGATTGAAGAGCTCAGGGAGAAGAAAGAACAGCTCGGGATTAAGATACAGAACCTCAGGATAGAGGCAAATACCTTAAAGGTACAACTGATTCAGTTCAATAATCAGCTCGAAGAAAAGAGAGGCGAGCTTAAACACTATGATTCAAAGCTTATAAAGTCAGTAAAAGAGATACCGCTCGACCTCAAACAGCTGAAGAAGGAAATCGAAGAAATGGAGCAGGAGATAAAAGGTCTCGAACCAGTCAACATGAAGGCCATAGAAGATTTTGAGGTCGTTGAAAGACGTTACCTCGAGCTAAAATCCAAGAGGGAACGGCTTGAAGCTGAAAAAGACAGCATCGTGGAGTTTATACAGGAGATAGAGAGCCAGAAGAAGAATGTCTTTATGCAGACTCTAAAGGCAATAGCTGAAAACTTCTCAGAGCTCTTTGCTAAGCTCTCACCAGGAGGAAGTGCAAAGCTCATCCTTGAGAATCCTGAAGATCCTTTTGCAGGAGGTCTCGAAATTGAGGCTAAGCCGGCAGGAAAGGATGTGAAGAGAATCGAAGCTATGAGCGGAGGCGAAAAGGCATTAACGGCTTTAGCATTTGTCTTCGCAATACAGAGATATAAACCCGCACCTTTCTATCTCTTTGATGAAATCGATGCACACCTCGACGATGCAAATGTCAAGCGTGTCGCTGATCTGATTAAAGAAGCCTCACAGAACAGTCAGTTCATAGTGATAACGCTCAGGGATGTCATGATGGCCAATGCTGAAAAGATAATCGGCGTGTCAATGCACAACGGAGTTTCCAGAGTGGTTTCTCTAAGCCTCGAGAAAGCCATGGAATACTTAGAAAGAGCCAGAAGGAAAAGCGACGAGGAGCATGAGAGAATGTTCAGGCAGGTGGGCTAAATGTTTGACAGAGAGGACGACCTAAATGCTGAATTTTACTCATGGGCATGTTTTAAAGCCCAGCAGGCAGTAGAGTTGCTTGATATACTGTCCAAGGAAACTGAGGTTCCTGCCGGACTACTTGATAGACGTTACATTCCTCCAGATGCTTACATCGAAGGATCTCCTCATGAGTACTATGGAAAAAAGGACGCATTAGAGGCTATTAACTCAGCGTATAGATTCCTTGATTTTGTGAGGAGGATTCAAGAATACTTCAAGGTTCTAAAGAAATCACTTAAATCGAAGATCATATTGCTTTATGGCTCTCTGGCAAAGGGGACTTTTGCTCTCGGAAGCGATGTGGACATTCTCGTAATCGCTGAAGATTTACCAAAAAACCCCAATGAACGCCTCAGGCTACTTTATGGGCTCGACAGAACCCACGCACCGATAGATATGAAGGCCTATATCCCTGAAGAAATAAAAAGGGTGCTGCTTAAAGGACACCCCCTTATTATGGACGCCCTAGCTGATGCTGATGAGGACTACCTGAAGGAGCTTATTAGGGTGGAGTAGGATAGAGAGGTGAAATCAATGGAATCACGCCGCGAAGAGGAAATAACTCCTGTTGATATTCTTCTACAGCTTGTCATAATGGGCAAGGTTGATCCGTGGAACATCGACATCGTCGACCTGACGGAAAAATACATAGAGAGGCTCAGGGAGATGAAGGAACTTGACCTGAGGCTATCTGCCCGAGCTATTTTAGCGGCTTCAATTCTTTTAAGGATGAAAACCGAAGCCCTGCTTTACGGAAATGAGAATGAGGAAGAGGAGGAGCATGAGGAACGTATAAGAGTTGAAGTTGAGCCTCTGGTTCCTCCACTCAGGAGAGTTGAGAGGTACTATACATTTGACGACCTCATAGAAGCTCTAATGGATGCGCTGGAGGAGGCGGAAAAGAGAAAACCAAAGAAAAAGAAGAGGGTCGAAATTGAAGAGGAGATATTTGTGGTCGATGACTTCCGAGTGGATGTGGAGAAACACGTCAATAGACTCTATGAGATAGTGAAAAAGCTCTATAATGAGTCTAAGGAAAAGATAGACTTCTGGGACCTTGTCTTTGATCCCTCACCAAAAATAATCGCAAGAACATTTCTCTATCTCCTCTTTCTTGCGAATATGGGAAAAGTTGAGCTTATTCAGGAAGAACCTTTTGGGGAGATTTACATACTGCCCCACTGATTTTCCCTTTCTTTTTGCTCTACTGAAGCTAGTAGTTCCCCAAAAGGCTGTAATGCTGAATTTGTCTCTCTAATAACCTGGACTATAAATAGGATAGCAAAAAGGCAGGATTGGAGATTTTTCTTGTGATCAATCTTATCATTAACTATCACCCGCAATTAAGTTGTTATCTCCAGCGGCTTCGGATGAAGCTTTAGTTCCTTCGATTAGCACCCATAGCACAAATCCTCCAGTAGTTGTTATTGCCATTACTGTTGGATTCAATCGGGATATTCAGGAAATTACTAAAATTCCCCCTCATCTTCATTAGAATTACCGCCCAAAATATTTAAGCATTCTCCTAACGATTTTTCAACCGTTCTTTTAACTCTTCCTGAGTTAGGTATTCAATTTTATTGGAATTGCCAATAATGTAGGGGCTTTTCTTCTTTTTTCTTATTTTTGTGTCGATGTGCCATGCTGTGAGGAGAATTAAGAGTCCAAGCATTTCTGTTAACCCAATGTTTTCATTTGGTCCAAGTGGTATTATTAGAATGAAATAAAGAATAAAAACTAAAGCCCAATACCTATGCTCCATAATCACCACCTTTTTAGTATTCCT
>JAMOPD010000094.1 GCA_027064745.1 Thermococcaceae archaeon | reverse complement strand
ACTGGGAAGGTTATCTCCTCACCGAGGTTCTCCTTTATCCACTCCATCCACTTCAGGTGGCTGAAGACCTGGTCAACGCTTAGCCCGATTGGCTCAACGCCGAGCTTCCTGAACTTGTCAAGCCTCTTCTGCATCGCGTAGAACTCGGTCGTACAGACCGGGGTGAAGTCGGCCGGGTGGCTGAAGAGAACGAACCACTTGCCCTTCTCAGTGAAGTAGTCGGGCAGCTTTATCCTGCCGTGGGTGGTGTTGACCTCAACTTCCAGGAACTTTTCTCCTATCACTACCATCTTCCATCACCTCATTTTTCTATGTTTTCATTATAAACCTTAATGGTTTGAATATATAAACTTTTCGGTTCGTTTAACATGAATATATTGACAGATATTCGAAGATTTGAGTGAGTGTCCTGGTTGGATACCAAGGAGTTTCATAATTTACTGACACATTGTAACTAAAATATAAAAAGAGTTTGTCAAAAATTGATGATGTGGGGAATTTATTGTTCAAATTCACCTCATATCGACCCATGCTGAATGGCAGGCCAAGCCTTTTCCGTAGTCGTCAACGGTTTCATCGGCCGTCAGGAAGTTGGCGTTCCATCCGAGAAGTTTAACCCAGAACGCCTTGTAAAGCATGACTATCAGCAGAGATGTCCCTAAGGGAGGCCTCGCCTTTGTTTTGATTCGGCCGTAGTCATTTAAGACCTCAAGCCATCACCGTCCTCGATTCCTCTAGCTGGTGTCGACCGGATTGATGTAGAGCTTGGGGTCAATCATGCCGTGGGTGTTGTGGTACTGGCTCGTTATCGTCATCCTGTAAGTTGGAGTGAGCAGGTGGAGTGGATATTTTCCCTTGAACTTCCGGTACTTGGGGAACGGGATTAAATCTCTCTCCACGGCTCTCCTCGACAGCGTGAAGCCGTGAAGCTTCGTCCAGAAGGCGTTTATTCCCCAATAAACTATCAGTCTCTAGTTCGGGGTCGAGGTCAACGGCAGTCCCGTAGACATCCTTAAGGGCTTCCTGTCCGGCCCTGTCGTATATGCTGCAGTCGAGCATAGCTGTATTGACGTAGTGGAAGAGCCTCAGCGGGAAGGCGTAATTAACTACACTTCTATCGCCAGCGTACTGGTAGACCAAAACGCTCTCACTCCCGTACCGCTCAATCTCAGTTTTTCAGCAACCAACCCAATCGCCTCATTCCAGTCCGTTTCCTTGAACTCGCCGCTCCCCCTCTCGCCTGTTCTGATGAGTGGTTTTTCTCAGCCTGTCCTCCGCGTGGAACCACTTCGGGAGAAGTGCTCCCTTGGGGGCAGAGGAAGCCTGCCGTTATCGGATGCTCTGGATTGTTCCTGAGCCTTCCGTCTTTAAGCCCGCTCACCACCGAGCATGTGTCGTAGCAGTCGCGCATGCAGATGGAGAAGGGCATCACGGTTTTATTGTAATCTTGTCAGCCGCGTCCCTCTCTTTGAGGATTTCCCCTATTGATTTGGGCAGTGTAACAAGATCTCCTGCCCTAAAAGGACCGTGTTCATTCATATTCTCATCCAGAATCTTTGGAAGGTCTATTTTTATTAGGTATGCATCTCTGGGAACAGATTTGCTCTCAATCTCCTCATGTATCTCCTCTATGCTCTCTTCAATCTCAACAGGAATGCCTTCGCGGTTTATAAATGCACTCAAAATCCGAAATATTTTCTTCTCTTCCTCTGTTAGAGCATAGGGCTTCCCTTCAATGGCGAGGTCGACTATTTTGTGTAGTCTTATCCTAATTATCTCTCTTACAATCTTTCCTGCTATGTGGAGCTGGGCATTATAAAGCCTTCCCTCAACGTCGCTGGAAGATTCTGCCCCTAATTCAAGGGCCTTAACGAGGCTGTCAAATTCTTTATAGAACTCCTCATCTAACGAGATGAGGTCTGTTGATGAAAGTTCGGCCTCTAAAAGCTCTCTGAGCTTAACTATGTCCATGCTCTCACCTTAGAAAATAAAAAAGAATCAGTCCTCGACGCGTGGAGCAAGCAGGAAGGTTAGCTTTCCTTCATCCCTTATTGGATAATCCATTTGGAGCGGCATCTCGGTGCCGAACTGGATTATGACTTCGTCAGCTTTTCCGATTCCTTTGACCATATCAGCCAGATAGCTGATTCCGTAGGCGCTCCTTGTCTCCTCCTCAACTTCAAGGTCAAGCAAACCTTCATCCTCAAGGGTGAGTTTTATCTCAACTTCCTGGGTCTCGCCTTCTGCTTTTATTATGAATTCGTTCTCCCGCGCTATGAACTTGAGGCTGTCACTGACGAGGGAGCCGTCTTTAACTGCTTCCTTGAGAACTTCACCAAGAATGACTGCTTTGGCTGTGAACGGCAGCTCAGGAAGCTCAAGTTCAAGCTCTTCAACCTCTATCAGAGGCAGGCGGAAAGTTCTCTTGGCTGTTCCTTCAAATATGACCTCAAGAAAGTTCTCCTCTCCTTTCTTCAGGATTAGCGTATCTTTGCTCTTGCCCCTCTTCAGTATCTTCTTGAAGTGGTCCATATTGATTCCAATCGTTTCTCCCTCTTCAACGTCGTATTTGCTGAAGATTGTTTCGGGCAGATTTAAATCGATGAGAACAACTCTGCTTGGATCCATAGCCCTCATGCTTATTCCTTCTTCAGTAACTTTAAAAGCAGCTTCATCAATCAGGTTGCTTGCCGTGGCAATCAAATCGGCGAAATCCTTGGCACCATCAAAAACTATCTCAAACGTCATCTTCACCCCTCCTTAATATATCGAGCATCAATCTAACTCTTTCTTTTCCACGGAATAAATAAGCTTTTCCATTATTCACCTCGGGAATTCTTCGGTATGCCTCATCAAGTTCTTTGAGTGCCTTCTCCGCAAGGCGTTTCAGCACTTCCCTCTCCATCTGAAGCACCTATTCGTAACTTCTCCACACATATCCGCACTTTGTGCATTTATAGAAGATTGTGCTTGGTTCATCTCCGGCCCTCGTCTGAAGTTCCCACCAGTAGGCGGTATCGTTGCCACACTTTGGACAGGTTATTTTTGTCGTTGGCAGAGTTTTGATATCCTGCTCTACCACAATTATACCCTCATCAGGTTTATGCTCCACTTTTTGAGTCATTTTGTAGCCTTTGGCATCCTCTGGATTGATCGGCTCCTCATAGCCACAGTTCCTGCACACAAAGACGCCTTTTTTTCTGTCAGGGAGCATGATGCTTCCACATTTCGGACAGAACTTGACCATTTTTCTCACCTCTTTAGCCGAGGGAAGGGTATGTTGTAGGGGAATAAAAAGTTTTGCCACAGAGGGGCTTATCCATTTACAACCTCAAATTCTGTTTCTAGAGTTAATTTTCTTTTTAA
>JAMOPD010000093.1 GCA_027064745.1 Thermococcaceae archaeon | reverse complement strand
GCTCACGTCGAGCTTTTTGCACTCGATTATAACGAGGGGAATGCCGTTGACGTAGAGGATTATGTCAGGTATCTTGGTCTTAAACGGGTAGCCGACCTGGTTGGCGACGAGGAACTCGTTGTTTTCGATGTTTTCGTAGTCTATGAGCATCAGCCTCTTCGGTTGAGAGGTTTCTTCGTCCTTAACTGGGACGCCGTTCTTTAGGTAGTCGAGGACTTTTCTCGACCCTTCAACGCCGAAAGGAGCGGTCTTAAGGAGGTTTATCGCTTCCTCCGCTTCCCTCTCGCCAACCCCGTTTATCCTCACTATCGCGCGCTTTAGCCTTGAGAGCAGGAGGGGCTCTTTTTCGTCTTCGAGAACTTCGATTCCCCACCTGTAAGTCCAGCCTTTGGCCCTGAGCCTCTCGATGAGGGGCTTCTCGCACTGGAGGTATTCGGGAGTTTGAGCGGGCATGGGGGACACCTGTTTATTTGTAAACAAAGCAGGCATTAGGGAGGTTGGATGTTTATGATTAAACCGTTTCCTCTTGAGGTGGTATCCCATACAGGGCCAGTCTTAAATCATTAATTAGCCTTTCAAGATTAGTGAGAGGTCCCTCGTTGGTGATTATTTCATTGTATAACTGTGGATCTATAGATTGTACTGAATTTAAAAGGCGATGGTATGGATTTGATAGACCTAAGAACTCGGTTAAAGTCATCTGTGGATCATTGCTAAGCTTTATTTTGAGTGTCTCATCTAGTTTGATTAGCTTGTCAACTATCCTTTGGGTATATCCAACAGCTTCAAAGAGATAAGCTAGTTTAATTTTCCCAATATCTAAGTTTTGTTTGAGTATCTTTGATTCAAGGATAAACTTGACATAATCTGCCGTGGTTCCACCCATTGTTGGGAGACGTTCTAAAATTACATCAATTGTTGTTTGATAAGGATACATAATAAGAATAACTGGATTGAATGGAGGTTCAAATTCATTAAACCACCGGGTAAACATTTGTTTGTGAGTGTTTTGAATAGTTGGGTCACTTTGAACGATGTTGTATAAACTAGTGACATAGTTCTTGTACTCGTCTATAATTTTATCACCAAGTTTTTTAGAGCTCTTTTTGGGAATTACAAGAAATATGGAAAATCCCTGACTAATGTTAACTGGGATGACCACGTCTATTAAGTCCCATTCAGAAACTATTGAGAGCATAAAGTGCCTAAAAAGAGTAGAAAAGTTAGGAAACCGTCTGTACTGAGTTGGATTTTTCTTTTCAAGGACGTTACTAAGAATATATTTTAATTTTTTATCGATCTTATCTAACGATTCGCCACGTTCCAGTACCAAAAATGCTAAAGAGAGATTGTTGAACAATTGTTTTTCAATCTCAAATAGAGTTAAAACTCCTCTGCGCTCAAGAACTTTAAAGAAATCCAGAATTAGTGGGGAGAAATACTTCTCAATAAGTTTATTTGTAATTTGTACTGTCCTCTCTCGGCTTATTTTCAATGTGATTTGATGGTACCGCTTCATCAACAAAATAACTCCCATAATTGCAGTTGTTATAACTAGAAAACTTATAATAAAACATCGCACATTAGTGCACAGATGGTATATCTTATAAACAGCAACTAAATATGCAAGTGCGACTATAGGAAGTGCTCCTCTCTTAGTGAGCTCTACCCAAGTTCCCCACTCTTTGTTTTCCACCATTCCATTTAACCCCCCGAATTCAAAATTCCACTGCTAAAATTGGGGGGCGTGGGGATTTGAACCCCAATCACCGCGCCCTCCTAGGGGTAGCCCTCCCGAGCCTCTACCCCGGGCCCCCAGCTCCTTCCTTCCGTCGCCCCCAGAAACCCGGAGGAGGGCCGGCCCCCCATCTCGGGAACCTTGAAGTTGCTCGAACTACCATGTCAATCACCCTAACGACTGCTGAAATTATGTCGGGGCTGACGGTTCCCGAGGTCATCAGGAGCAGGAGACCCACCGGGATATTAACAATAAGGATGTTATAACTACTTATGTTTTTCGGTTGTAACAAGTACTCTCTTCCTTCCGGTCAGTAAATCCTTCATCAGCCCGCGCTTAACGCGCTCAAGCTTCTCCCTTCTCTGCCTAAGGAGTTCGAGCTTCCTGTCGACGGTGGAGAGGATTTCAGCGATTTGTTTTTGTTCGGAGAGGGGTGGGAGGGGGAGTTTAAGTCTCTTTATGGTTCCTGCATAGAGTGCGGGTAATGTGGTGCTAGAACGTGCTGCGTTTATCTGCCATGGGATAATCTTAGAATCGTTGATAATACGTTCAAGGTACTCAGGCCAGAGTATCTCTGGGTTAACTCTTATTATTGCAAGATTTGTGTGAATAATGCCTTTTTCTACCCCCTCAGGAACTACTATTGCCTTCCCAACGGTTCCACGTATTGTTAATAGAATATCACCTGGCTTAACTTCCATACTCTTTAGCTGTTTGAATTTTTCTGGGGAGATGTAAATGTTGCCGAGCGAAAAGTCTCTCCTTAGAACATTATCTTGCGTGTATACTTTGATCCCTCTATCTGTCAACTCACTTTTTCTAAGTTGGCTCCCAAAGGGCCCAGTTTTTATCTTCTGGGCAATCTCCCCCAACCTTACAACCCTCCACTCCTCTGGAATCTCGCCCAGCTCGGTCTTCTTGAACCGCTCGTGCTTGATGCCCCTCGTTAAAAGCCTCTGCATGAGGCCCTTCTTCAGGCGCTCCGTCCGCTCGATGGCCCCGTCGGTCTTCTCGATGGCCTCATCAACCGTCCTTAGAATCTCGGTGATTTTCTTCTGCTCGGGGAGGGGTGGGAGGGGGATTTTAAGTTTGCCAAGCTCTGTCTGATTAATTGATGCTTGATTAACAGCTTTTTTGGCTATGTTCTTGAAAATCCCTCGTTCTCTGTAGAGCTTGAGTAACCACAAGAGATACCAAGGCTTTATTTTTTTGCTATCCGGTCGAAGTAGCAAGAGGTTCATGCCGTGTAACAATGGGTTTGGTTTTCCCTCGTATATCGCTGTCTTTCCGATATGCGTTAAGCTGTTAATATGACTGAAAAGGATATCACCAGGGTATAAACGATATTTTTCTAAATCTTTAGGAGACACATTCTCTACAAATCCTACTTTAGATGGGTCGATTCTCTCCATAGCTATTGTTTCAATTCGGGTAATTGGGTATCCAACACCTTCTTTGTTTTGTCTTGCAGTTAGCCCATTTCTTAAAATAAGAAGAACGTCCTTGAGCCTCACTACCTCCCAATCCTCGGGAATCTCGCCGATTGGAGTTTTCTTGAACTTGGTTTTAGCCTGAGCCTGCATTGGGTTCACCTCAAAACATCAGTATTATGGCGCCTACAAATACTGAGTTATACATGAACGCA
>JAMOPD010000092.1 GCA_027064745.1 Thermococcaceae archaeon | reverse complement strand
AAGACACTTAGGGTCAGGTTCCACCTCAATGAATGCGAAGCGCCTCCTCAGTGCCACGTCAAGCAAGGCAATGCTCCTGTCTGCGGTGTTCATTGTACCAATTATGTAGAGGTTTGGCGGGACCGCGAAGGGTTCGCGAGAATATGGCAAAGTCACGATGATGGGATGCTCACCGCCAAGACGTTTGTCCTTTTCAAGGAGCGTTATTAGCTCACCGAGGATTTTGCTGATGTTGCCACGATTGATTTCGTCGATAATAAGGTAGAAGTTGGGTGCATTGGAGAAGTTTATCTGTCTGCCAGTTTCAAACTGTTTGAAAACTATGTCTTTAATTACTTCCCACATGTGGCTATTTGGATCATTGTATCCTTTGGCCTCAATCTGCTCTAACTCCTTCAGAATTCCGTAATAATAGGGTTCATAACCAGAGACGCGTGTTTCTAAAATTTTCTTAACGTCTTCGGGTGAGTTAACTTTTTGCCGATATTTCCATAACTTAGAAAGTAGTTCCACTCTAATCAAGTCGGGATCATAGCTTCTGCCGTTTACTGGTAGAGTCTCAATAACTCCTTCTTTAATCTTCACAATTTTAAACTCGCTACCTGTTTTCGTCTTCAAAATGTCTCCAGGCTTGTGTAGTTGTATAAAAATCTTCCACAAAACATTGAACTGAACCTCCTCATCTAAAGCACTCCAAATGGCTTTTATTACCATCTTCTTAAATATCCCCTCTTCTACAACGTACTTTATGTTTCCATTCTCATCGCTTTTCGGTCTGAATCCTTCAACGAAATCCTCATAACTGTAGGACTGATGGAAGGTTATAAACTCCCAGCGGTTTCCAGGCTTTTCTTCACCGGTTTTTTCAACTACATAATTCCTTGCGAGCCAGGTTTTTCCCGTTCCGGGAGGACCATAGAGGATTACTTGGCCCTTCTTGTTAAGGAGATCCTCAAGATGAGCTTTTATGGTTTTTAGTGTATTGTTACATTCTCCACCATTATCCCTAGAGTATTTTGAGAGATAAAAAGCAATCTCTAATGCGCTTTCGATTTTAAGTTCATCCTGAATTTCGTGTACAGTTTTTAAAAATGTTAAAAATGGCTCTATAACTTCTTTTTGGTGCTCTATATTGCCTCCCTCTATCCTGGGGAGATGTATTCGAGTGCGCAACTTTTTTGAAATTACTGTGGCGTTAATTGGGAAAAACAACGAGGGGTTTAGTAATGACAAAAGGGCTGAGATCCTTGCAAATCCAAAGTCTTTTATGTCCGTAATTATGTGTTCGAGAACATTCCTTAATCTTTGGTAGTCTTCCTCTTTTTTTGAAAATGAGAGTCCAACAAGTTTTAATTCTCTTACATGAGCATTATTCCGGATTTCGTCTTGTTCAAGTGCACTAATGATTTTTGAATTCTTAAAGAGGGATCTCACTTCTGGAGACAGCTCATTCCACAGTTTCTTTAGGTTCTGAACATCCTCACTCGAGATATTTTCTTTTGAGATAATCTCTCTGATCCTATCTAATCCCTCATGCGAATCTCTTTGGATAATACTCCAATCTTTTCTGTAGCTCCCTTGCAGAGATAGTATAATTTCTTTCAATAAATTCTTATCCAATTCCGCCAACACCATCACCCCCATATCACTTTCCCAACTTCTTCCAGGGTTTTTCGTATCCCCTTCCAGTAAATCAGATCCTTCTCATTCCTTACCTTTTCCTCATTCACAAGATAAGCCCCCTCAGGCGTCTTAATGATCAAATCCTGTTTCAAAAGTTCCCGCAGAGTATCGTCCAGAGATTTCCATGGTTTGATTATGTTTGAGAACATCTCTCTATCAACGTAGTACAGTTCCCCGAGAAATACTTCTAGGTCTTCCTTCGTAACACCATTTTCCTTTCCTTGAATGTGCTGAATGTAGTAGATAATGTTTAGAAGCAAGAATCTCCGCCTGCCTGCTCGGAGCCAGTCTTCCCAATGCTCCGGATGGTCTTCAGGATGTTCTATACAATCACGAATGTATTCGATAACATTAGATACATCTCGCTTTGGAGAATCCCCCATTTTTAGACCTCCAAGCTACTCCCATTTTGTAACACAACGACTTTTTCATTCCAATGTTCAACAAACCATCCCTGCTGTTCGGTGTGAACTGGGATTATGTAATCCGGGTCTATCTCGTCAATTACTCTCATCAACTCTTCCCTTGAGACATGCCCCGAGGCGTGAAGACCTTTTTCAAAAACAGGCTTTCCATTATTGTCCAACCAGAATCCGTAAACCTCAAAACCAAAATACTGGAGCCAGTTCCAAAGCCTCAGAAAACTGAACTCCTGTTCTTCGCCGAAAGCCTCGCTGGAGGAGTATATGTAAACTCCACCCTTTGGATTCACGTCCAACAGATGCGGGAGATCGTAGAAGGAAAAGCACAGGACATAATTATCGGGATCATGTCGTAACTCCTCAGGGGGTACCTTTAGCTCCTCATAGCGCTCCATCACCCACTGCTCCCATCCACGTAGTGACGACCTTGAATTCTCGTATATGCCTACATTATTTAGATACTCATTACCTGTTGCAAGTTCGAGGGCGTAGAGAAAATACGCATCCTTCGAAGTTATGACGAGCTCACGGCCGACTTCTTTGGCGATTCGCTTAAATGTCTCTAACCTTTCAAAATTTCTTGCGGAGAAGTCTGCAATAACGAGCCCTTTTGAATCTTCGGCGATTTTCTTGGCATTTAGGTAAACCTCCTTCTCGGAAACGTTTCCTTCTTCATCGCGTCCAACCCTCGTACCCTCTGTGATCAAGATACTGGCACTTTTTGCGGCTTTTATAAACCTCTGAGTACTATCAGCATGGTTACCGTGAAGTCTGAAATATCCTGTGTATGCGAGTGTAGTGTTCCCCTCCACGATATAAGCTGTCGCACCGAGGATGGAATGATCAACTGGATATGCTTCAATTTCGAATCCAATGTCTGCACCAGAAATTTCATCTATCCTGCCCTTCTCTATGGGTTTTACGTTTTTACCTAAATCCTCTTCAATACGCTTTTGAAGGAACTCGATGGATTCCTGATTTGGACTTTCTGTTAGGAGCACGGGTCGCCATTTGTACGTTTTCATCTTTTTGGATTCGAGAACTGAAGGATTCTTCTCTTTTTGTTGCTTTGGGGAATAATATGGAATCTCCATACCCAGGTGGGATCCGTGACCAGTATCTCTAAGAGCTTTCAGGATTATCATGGTAACTAATGATCCTGCCATTGGAATGTTTTCACTAAGAAGAGCAATATTTCCCACATGATCGAGATGGGCGTGGCTTATAAGAACAGCATTCACAGGAATCTTAGGGTGCATTGATATTTCGGATTCTATGTC
>JAMOPD010000091.1 GCA_027064745.1 Thermococcaceae archaeon | reverse complement strand
ACCCCTTCAAAAAAAGCGTCTCTACAGAGGATTCACTCCCTCAAAAACAACTCAAGAAAAATCCCCCTCAAAGAATGGCTTTCTCAAAAGGAATCACAAATCTTGATCAAACTTCGCGCAGGCGAAGTTTGTAGAACTGGTGGGCCCGCGGGGATTCGAACCCCGGACCTCCACCTTGTAAGGGTGGCGTCATAACCAGTCTAGACCACGGGCCCGCCCGGATTAAATGTAAAGAACAAAAATATAAAGCTTTCGTTATTTTTCATGATGCTATCAGGAGCTAGACAGCCCACATACTGGATTTACTATCAGGCACTCCCACCGGTTATCCTAACAGCATGTTTTTATTTTTGATGTGCTATTTATGACGCACTTGAGCACAAGCCGCTTTTATTGCTATGTTTCAACTATTTCTTCCGGAGCATTTGCAAATGCCACAAGGTACTCCGCCTCAACGATGTGTAATCTTCCGGGAACCACCATGACATGGGGTTGTCTTCCAAAGTCCTCTTTGATCATATCTCTCACATAGCCTGCTTTGAGCATCGGCTTCAGTGATCCTGCCCTTGCCAGAACCACAACGAGGGTGTCGGGGGTGAACACTCCCTGCTTTTTCATCTCTTCAACCTGTAGGAGGATCTCCATCGCCTCGTTAGCGGTCATATAGCGGTTCTGCTCGGCTTTTATGTCAAGGAAAAGCATTGTATGCAATCCCCGCTCTTTGTTCTCCCTGATTACATCGTAGTGACTCGTGGGGAACCAGTTCTTTTCAGGGTAAGCCACCGTTGTGCTTTTACCGAATTTATAGATGTGCAGACCTGTGATAGCTATGGCGGAATATATGGAGGGGGCATGGATTACATAGCTTTCGATGCCCATTTCCTTTGCCCGTATCCTGAGATCAGAATGGGTAGTCGCCACCATGGGATCGCCAGCAGTGAGGAAAGCCACATCTTTATACTTTGCTTCGTTCAGCACGATTTCCTCAAAATGCAGCTCGACCTCTTCCCTGCTCAGTTGCCTTATTGGCTTTCCGATGAGCTCTTCGATTCTCTCCATTCTTGTCCCCGCAAGCAGGGAGGTGTAAAATTCAGCGAATATAAGATCGCACTTTCTCGCAATCTCAAGCCCCTTGAGCGTGATATCTTTTTCATCATACAGTCCCAGGCCTATAAAGTATATTGCCATTCTGATCACCATCTGTACTTTGATGAGGTATTTTTAAGCTTGTTTGATGGGTTTGTGAGTGGGATAGAAGATTATTTGTACGAGCTTATCCTGGTGTTCTTTAAACCGCCTTGTGGAGAGTGAAACCCTCTAGGGCCTAGGATTTAAGAAGAATAGAGTTACTCAGGGTTTTGGAGTGGAGGAGCTTTTGAAAAAGACTCATCAAAAGTTTTCCTCTATTATAAACTAGTTTGGAGTAGGCATTTTCCCGTCAGTGCTTAGTCTTTTAGAAAAAGTTTGTAGCTCTTTGAGAGTTTTCAGCTTGAGGGTTATTCGTTTAATGATGTACCCTCCATCTTTTTTTAATCGTGGGGTAGGAGTCCCTCTTTTTCCTTGATGCCCTTCAGGTGTCGGTTTTCGAATTCATGACCCAAGAGTAGGGTTCAGAGAGATTTCACGTTTAAGAATGATGTCTTCAAAGGTTGAAAAAGGAGCTACCAACTTTGATGAAACTTTGCCTTGCAAAGTTCCTATGGCGGGCCCGGCGGGATTCGAACCCGCGACCTTCGCCTCCGGAGGGCGACGCTCTATCCTGACTAAGCCACGGGCCCATACGATGTATTATAATGTAGGAATCGCTTAAAAATCTAAGCCTCTTACCCAAACCTGCTCCCTAAAAGTTATATACCAAATATGAATATTCCTTAAGTTAGGTGATAAGTTTGCATAAGTTCAATATTGGCGATGCATTTATTTTAATCCCCAAAAAGCCAGATTTGAAGTATCTCTACTTGGAGATTACAAATCGATGTAATCTTCGATGTGAAATGTGCTTTAAGCAATATTGGGAAGACAAAGAAGGGGATATGGAGTGGGATCTCTTCTTGAAAATTCTGGATGATGCTGAGGAACTCCCAGAGCTAGAGATGATATATTTTGGAGGTATTGGGGAGCCTACGGTGCATCCAAAATTCATTGAGATGGTTCGTGAAGTGAAGAAACGTGGATTTCCCCTCGGAATTTCCACCAATGGATTCCTCCTGACAGAAAAAAGGATAGATGATCTGATAGACATGGGGGTTGACCTGATTTACATCTCACTGGATGCAATACCAACTCAAGAGACAAAAATTGGCCACCTGATGCCCAGTGTAACCGCTGACAGAATAAAGAAGATAGTAAAAAGAAAACGAGAAAGAGGAATAGACACGCCTCATATAGGAGTGGAAGTTGTTGTCAGCAAGGAGAACTACACTCAGCTACCAATGATCGCCAGATTTTTAGCTGAGCTTGAGATTGATTCCCTACTCTTTTCCAACATACTACCAATAACAAAGGAGCATTCGGATCAGATAGTGCATGATGGCAGTGTTGATATGACTCCAATAGTTAATGAACTCGAGACGATTTATGGAGGCTATCTCTTAAGGCTCCCAGAGTTTCAGCTCAGAACAGAGCGGCATTGTGATTTTGTTGAGGAAAAAGTAGCTGTAATCCGATGGGATGGTGAGGTATCCCCCTGCTATCGCTTTTTGCACACATATCCCGAAGTTGTCTTTGGCAGAGAAAAAAAAGTTATGGCATATTCTTTTGGTAACGTCAAAGAAAAGAGCATTGTAGAGATATGGACCAGCAAAGAATATAGCTGGTTTAGGTTCATAGTAAAAAATGCTATGTATCCTTCGTGTACTGATTGTCCTCTCGTTGACTCTTGTTCATTTGTTGAGGATACGACATCGGACTGTTGGAGTAATATTCCAAGCTGTGGAGATTGTTTATGGTCGAGAAGAATAGTTATATGTCCAGTTCCAAAAAAAGGTATGAAAGGTTTCTGGTAGTTCCAGTTTGTTTTATTTTACCTTTACTTCCACATTGTAATATGTTTAATTTTCAACTTAACATAAAGGACATAAATTAAGACAATACAGATATTTTTGTTTATGTATATCAACATTTATTTGTGCAAATATATATATTTAACGTTTGCTTATGTTGATAATGATTTTGCTTTCGTCAAGTTTATTAGAAGCAACACTCCTAAAATTATTCTGAAAGTATAACAGGAGGTTCCAAATATGTTCGGGTATCAAGGGGAAATTTTGAGGGTGAATCTGACAGATGGTAAGATTAGCGAAGAAAAAATTAACGAAAAGTTTGTAGAAAAGTGGCTTGGAACCAGAGGGTTTGGTATCTATTACCTTCTAAAGGAGATTGATCCAA
>JAMOPD010000090.1 GCA_027064745.1 Thermococcaceae archaeon | reverse complement strand
AGCCCCTTACATAACTTCCCCCGACATACCTGAAAAATGGCACAGTTACTGGGAGGGAAACCCAACAACAGTTCCACCAACATGGTATAACTATTTCACAAGCCAGAAACTTGCTCCTCACGAAGTTTGGGGAGTCAACGATGTAAAATTTGGAGCCAAAGGACAGGATTTAGGTTCAGGAATGAAGTATTATGAATTTACATTTACCTACGACAACAGGTATGACATACCACCCAAGAATATTTTAATCAGAAACATAAATATCAACCTAACAAACTTAGAGAATCCTGCCCATATCGTAGTTAAAGTCACTAGGCCAGATGGCAAAACAGTTCAACTCCTTGATACCGACTTCACAAGTGGTGAAACTTTCCAGCTTGCTAAGATGGGAAGTGTCAGGCAGGCAGTTTTCATGTGGGCGTCTCAATTTGAAGACCCACAGGTTGTTGCATCAAACCGTGAGACAATAATAAGTACGATGGATGTTATGGGAGTCCTTTTCGCCAAAGCTCAGAAAGGAATACTCGTGAACCCACAAGCACTCAAAGGACAGTACAAATTTGAAGTCCAGATATTCACTTTCAATCCAGGAGATAAAGTTGATTTTAGTAACATGCAAATTATCTTCACTGGAAGAACTTACGGTCTAATGGGCACTGATTATATGGGTAGAGACATATGGGCTGGTCTCATTTGGGGAACGAGAGTTTCATTAGCCATAGGTGTTTCAGTTGCAGTCCTCAGCGTGTTGATAGGAATAGCGTTTGGTGTTACAAGTGCATATCTTGGAGGATGGAAAGATGAATTTATGCAGAGAGTCAACGAATTCGTGGCTTCAATACCGACTCTACCAATACTCATTCTTCTTGCAGCAGCATTCAAAGGACACGTTACTCTATTGACAATAGTCTTCCTGCTGGTGATGTTCGGATGGACGGGCATAGCAAAAGTAGCGAGAAGTATGGCCCTTCAGATAAAGGAAGAAACCTACGTAGAGGCAGCCAGAGCTCTTGGTGCAGGGACGGGCAGAATAATCTTTAAGCACATAATGCCTCAGATCATGCCCTATGCATTTGCATCAATGGCTCTTAACGTTCCAAGTGCGGTTCTTACAGAGGCTTCATTGAGCTTCCTCGGCCTCGGTGACCCGACAAAGGTTACATGGGGGCAGATGCTCTACGATGCTCAGACCAACAGCGCAACACTAAACGGATATTGGTGGTGGGTAATTCCACCGGGAATAGCTATCTCATTAGTAGCATTAACCTTCGTGCTTATTGGTATTGCCATGGATAGAGTGCTCAATCCAAGACTCAGGAGGTTGTGAAGATGGCTAAAAACGTCCTTGAGGTTAACAATCTTAAGATGTATTACTTTACGAACAAGGGTGTCGTTAGGGCAGTGGATGATTTGAGCTTCACATTAAAGAAAGGAGAAGTCATGGGACTTGCCGGAGAGAGTGGATGTGGCAAGTCCTCCCTCGGCTTTACCTTAATAGGCATGCCAACGCCACCTGGAAAAATCGTCAGTGGTAGCGTTAAAATAAATGGGAGAGAAATAGTAGGACTTCCGGAGGATGTTCTCAGGAAGGAAATCAGATGGCAAAAGATTTCTATGATATTTCAGGGTGCAATGAATGCTCTTAACCCCGTCTATACCGTGGGTTATCAGATGATCGAGCCCCTAATATACCACAAAGGCATGGAAAAGGAAGAAGCTTTAGACAGAGCTCAGAAGTATCTTGAACTTGTAGGTCTTTCACCAGACATTGTTTACCGATACCCACATGAGCTTTCAGGTGGTATGAAACAGCGTGTAATCATTGCAACTGCATTATTACTTGAGCCAGAAGTTGTCATTGCAGACGAGCCGACTACAGCTCTCGATGTCGTTGTGCAGGCCCAGATTATCAACCTAATGAAGAAGCTCAAGAAGGAGCTTGGCTTGTCAATGATATTCATCACCCACGATTTAAGCATTCTTGCAGAGATCAGCGACAAAGTAGCAATCATGTATGCAGGTAAGATTGTAGAAATAGGCAACAGCGAGAAGATTTACTATGAGCCTGCTCATCCATACACACAGAAGTTGCTCGCATCGATTCCAAGATTACACGAAGATGTTGAAAAGCTTGAATTTATTCCCGGACAGCCACCGAACCTCATTACACCTCCAAAAGGTTGCAGATTCCATCCAAGATGCCCATATGCAATGCAGGTTTGTAAAGAACAGGAACCTGAGCTTGTGGAAGTTGATAAAGACCACTATGCTGCATGCTGGCTGCTGTGAGGGATGAAAAATGGCGGAGCCGATACTTAAAGTTGAAAACCTTAAGAAATACTTCCCAATCAAGAGAGGTCTCATCGGCGCTCTAAAGGGCGAGCCGCAGAGGTTTGTCAGAGCAGTTGACGACATAAGTTTTGAAGTTGGAGAACAGGAAGTCTTTGCCCTTGTTGGAGAGAGCGGATGTGGTAAAACAACCACAGGTAAGCTAGTGGTTAAGCTGCTCGAACCAACTGCGGGTAACATATATCTCGAAGGACAAAATGTAACTGACCTTAAAACAACAGAGGAAATAAAGGCATACAGAAGAAAAGTACAGATAATCTTCCAGGATCCATTCTCTTCCATCAATCCGAGGTTCAGAATCTTTGACGTCCTTGAGGAACCTCTACTCATTCATGGTATAGGTGAGACTAAGGCTGAGAGGGAGGAGTTGATATTTAAGGCGTTGGAGATGGTTAAGATAACCCCCCCAGAGGATTATGTTAGCAGGTTCCCCCACATGATTTCGGGGGGTCAGAGACAGCGCGTTGCTATAGCCAGAGCTCTTATCTTAAATCCAACGTTCATTGTTGCTGACGAGCCTGTTTCAATGCTTGACGTATCAATTAGAGCGGAGATTCTCGAGTTAATGAAGGAACTCAAAGAGAAGATTGGGGTTACTTACCTTTACATCACTCACGACCTCTCAACAGCAAGATACTTTGCTGATTACATTGCAGTCATGTACCTTGGAAGGATAGTGGAAATGGGGCCTGCAAAAAGAGTGATAGATAACCCCCTCCACCCATACACGAGAGCATTACTCGCCGCTGTCCCCGAGCCAAAACCAGAGAGAAGAAATATCATCAAAGAACTCCCAATTAAAGGTGAAGTCCCAAACGCCATTAACATACCCCCAGGATGCAGATTCCACCCAAGATGCATTTACGCTCAAATGGGGCTCTGCGACACCAAACACCCACAACTCATTGAGTATGAGCATAACCACTTCGTAGAATGCCACTTAGTTGGTAAGATCTGATTTCTCCCCTTATTTTATTTCTAGGTGAAAAACATGGTAACATTCAGAGAAGCGTTAAGACAGCCTTTGATCAAAGTTGGACTTTTGAT
>JAMOPD010000089.1 GCA_027064745.1 Thermococcaceae archaeon | reverse complement strand
TGGGGTTAGCGAGATAATCGGCAATCCGGTTAAAGCGGTGAAAATAGGCAATGAAGAGGTTGAGGCGGATTTAGTTCTCGTTGCTACTGGCGTTAGAGCAAATACCGACCTCGCCAAGAAAGCAGGGCTGGAGGTGAACCGCGGTATAGTTGTGAACGAGCGCCTCCAGACCAGCGATCCGGACATCTACGCGATAGGCGACTGCGCCGAGGTTATAGACGCGGTAACCGGAGAGAGAATCCTCAGCCAGCTCGGAACTTCAGCTGTTAGAATGGCGAAGGTTGCCGCTGAACACATAGCCGGAAAAGACGTCTCATTCAGGCCAGTCTTCAACACCGCCATAACTGAGCTCTTCGGCCTTGAGATAGGCACCTTTGGAATAACCGAGGAGCGGGCGAAGAAGGCGGGAATTGAGATAGCCGTCGGCAAGTTCAAGGGCTCCACCAAGCCCGAATATTATCCGGGTGGAAAGCCGATAACGGTCAAGATCATCTTCAGGAAGTCGGACAGGAAGCTCATCGGCGCCCAGATAGTCGGCGGCGAGCGCATCTGGGGCAGGATAATGACGCTCTCGGCTTTAGCGCAGAAGGGAGCGACCGTTGAGGACGTGGTCTACCTCGAGACCGCCTACGCTCCCCCGATAAGCCCGACGATAGACCCGATAAGCGTTGCCGCCGAGATGGCCCTTCGGAGGTTCCGCTGAGTTTTCTTTTTTCTATCGTTTTGAGCAATTGAAACTTAACTCATGACCATGAAGGTCAGCAAGCCTCTGGGAGAGCTCAGGCCGGGCGTTAGGGGTTCACCCCACTCGGTCAAGGCGCTCCGGACTCCCGACGTTACGGAGGAGTTCGTGAGGGACGCGAAGGTTTTGAGGTTAATTTGAACCACGAGGAAGACAGGGAATCAAAACTCCTTTATCACGGCACATCGGGGAGGAACCTCGGAAGGATTATGCGCGAGGGCTTGAAGCCGATGAAGAGACAGTTTATCCACCTAAGCACGAGCAGCCTAGAAACGGCACGGGAGAGATGTCATTCTGTTGATTATCGATGCGTACTGCCTGAGGAGAAAGGGACTGAGAGTTTATAAGGTGGGAAAGAACGTGAGAATCGTCAAGCGCGTTCCGCCCGAATGCATCATCTTGGCAGTTTGAGGGTCAGTCCAAGGGGAATGAACATACTGAGGAAGTTCAGCTTAAAGGTTATTCCGGACCTATGAGCGGTCCAACGACCCAACCGAGGCTTATCATTGCTTTGAGCAAGCCCATCCCCTGTGCCCTTTCACTAACCTTGACGTTCTGGGCCACGTATGCTGAAGTCGAATTTATGGTTAGAACCAACTTAACGCTCGAGAGGAACGCCACCCCAAAGACGAGCCAGACGTTTCTGACGATGGCATAGAGCAGGAATGCTAGGCCGTAGCCCGCTATCACGAGGAGGTAGAACCGCTTTGCACCGTAACGATCTATCAGCTTCCCGAGGAAGTAGCCGGTTAAAGCCGCGGCGAGGATCGCGATGCCGAAGATAACGCCAACGCTCCACTCGTCGAATGTCTCCTTGAAGTAGACCGACGAAACGCTGTAGAACTGTCCGTTGGCTATCATAACGAAAAAGACTGTAAGATAGAAGATTGAAAGCTGAACCTTTAACTGTTGCCCGTTAGCTCCTCCAACCTTAGAACTCCAGAGAGAATAAACAGTCTTCTGATGCTAAGATAGCTAACAATTACAGACCCTAAAAAGTTGCCTACCATGAAACCTGCATTCTCAATTGAGTTAAAGAGGAGGCCAAATTCGTCGAGAGTTCCGAAATTAACGCAGAATGCGCCGGCATCATGGCGGAACCGAAGATTCCCTGGAGGGTTCTCAGGATTAAAACACCGGTAGCAGAACTAACAAAGGCCATGGCAGTGTAGAAAACGCCAATTGAGGCCACGCCAAAGGCTATGAAGTCCTTTCTGTTGCCAGTAGAGTCGGAGAGCCAGCCAAAAGGATATTGGAAGACTGTTGAGGTTAAGTTGAAGGTGACGCTCAAGAAGCCGACCATAAACATGTTCGCACCGAGAATTCTCATATAAACGCTCAGATCGGGAAAAGCCATTCCAAAGGCCATGTTGGCGATAAACATTTCTACGTTTAACCTGAAGAACATCTTGGGGTTACTCTCTTTCCTATCATCAAAATGAGAACGTAGGAGGGTCTTATAAAATTTCTGCCGAAATGTTTAGATTAACATTTGGGTCATGTTGTTGAAGCCTCTTCGTCGTTGTAGAGCTCGTCGCCGATCTCTATTTTTTCCTCGAAGCCCTTCGAGCCCTCAAGGGTCTGAATCCTGAACATGTAGCTCTTGTACCAGTTGTAGGACGGCTTGACCTTGACCGGGAGGAGCTTCCAGGCGCGGGTCTCTTCCTCGTAGCCCCAGTTGACGTACTCGTTGAAGTTCCTGATTATGTCGGTGATGACAACCCCGAACTCGTTGAGGAGCAACCTCTGAATTTCCCTCCACTTGTCGAGTGAGCTCTCTCTCCTAGTTATGCCGAAGTAGCCGGCACATCCCGGACCCTTAAGCGTAGCTATTCCCCTGCCGACGAACGCCCTTATAGCATCGACGGTCTCGGGCGGGTCGGTGATGAAGGTGTCGAACTTGTGGAGCGCGTAGTCTGGTAGGGGCTTCCTGAGGTCGAAGGTGAATATCTCGATGCTCTCGTAGCCGAGCTCGTCTGCGGTCTTCTCGATGAACTTTATCAGCCTCTCGTCTATGTCGAGGACGGCAATTTTCTTCGGAAGGCCGCTGAGCATGAGGGCTATGCTGGTCAGATCGTCGTCGCCGAGGACAAAAACTTCTTTGTTCTCAAGGTCACCCCTAGTGTGCATGAGGGCTATCCTCGCCACTGTTGTTTCTGGCGTGACGTAGGCCTGGTCGAAGTCGTGCTTGGGCTGTGGGCGGTCTTTGACTATCTCCTTGAACTCCTCAAGCAGGTCGCTGAAGGCTGAAAGCTCAACGGTCTTGCCCTCGCAGTGGGAGCAGGTGTAGTCCCTCCTGGCGCCTATTCCGTACTTCTCCACCAGCTTCCTGCCGCTCTGAGTGAGGACGATGCTCAGGCCGTCGAAGGTTAGGTAACCAAGCTCGTGGAGCGCCGTAATGACAGCCACCACGAGGGGAAGCGGCTCCTCGCTGAGGTCTACTATGCGCCACACGTCTCCACTCGCCTGAATCGCCGAAAGAACGTTCTCAACGGTTCTCTCGTAAACGGGGATGCTAGTCTTCTTTCTAACCTTTTCAATAATTTCCCTCATTTCAATCACCTCCAGAAGGAATTCATCAGTAAAAGGAGGTTAGCTAGGGGCATTTTTAAAGATTTCCTAAGCCTTCAGGATAAGTCAGAGGGCTTATACCGGATTTATTATCAGGCCCTCCACAGGTTATCCTGACAGTATGAGCCTTCAGACTTTTTCAAGGAGAAATTTAATAAAGCTCCGGGAGTTTGGGAACATGATGATAGGGAGAATAGAAGATGACTTCGTAAAAATCTATAGAATTCGTGAGAGCTTCGAAGCTTTGGAGAGAGTCAAGAATGAGATTGGAGAAAGAATTTATGAACGACTGAGATCACTCCTTGAGTACAGACTTTATGGAAAGGAGTTTGATAGGAGTCCACTTGATGAGAAGATAGTTTTAGCTTTCTCTATGGGAAGTGACAGCACGGCTTCGCTGAAGATTCTAAGGTGGGCTGGTTTTAATGTTGTCCCTGTAATGGTGAAGCTTCCTCAGATAAAGATGCATGCCCTTAACTACGATGTGGTTTTTGTGGAAATCCCCGGATACATGGAGGTAATGAACGAGAGAATAAGGAAGAAAGCCCCTATCTGTGGAGTATGCCACTCAATGATAATGGAGGCCGTTGAGAAATATGCCCGTGAGAATAAAGTAAAAATTGTGGCCTCCGGTGATCTTCTGAGCTCTGGACTGGTATCTATATACCAGAAGGGTGACATCACAACCCTGAACCTTCCTGCTTTTCTTGCCATGGATAAGAGGGAAGTTATCGGGGTTATTGGGGGCAAATATACACTAAGCTTTGGATGTCCCTTATGGAAGACTGCGGCCAAGAATGTTCCTGTGCTTAAGCGTTTTGCCATTCAGAGAGTTTTGAGGGAACTTCGTGCGAGGGTTATTGATGAGGAAATTGCACTGACTCTGATTTATGATATTCTACAAAAATGACCCAAAAGGTTTAAATGTGGTGCTTTAAATTGGGTTTAGGTGAAATGATATGGTGAAAGAAGTGGAAGTATTGGCAAAGCTCAGTGAGATTCTTGATGATGATCTCGTTAAGGAAGTTGAAGTTAAAGATGACGGCACTCTATTTGTTGAGCTTGAGAAAGAGATAGACGATGTTACTCTGATAAAGCTCCATCAGGAACTTGGAAAGATTAGTGGAATTAGGAACATTGAGATAAAACTTCCGAGATCAGAAAAGGAAGTCTCCGAAAATGTCAAGCTGGATGAGAAGACAGTGCTTGAGAAGCTCAAGGAGGTTATAGACCCTGAAATTGGTATTGATGTCGTTAACCTTGGCCTCATATACAAGGTAAAGGTTAGACCGGATAAAACTGTGTATGTTGAGATGACGATGACAACACCAGGCTGTCCGCTTACCATGTGGATTCTCAGAGCTGTTGAGGATAAAATTCTTGAGATCCCAGGTGTCAAAGATGCTGAGATTGAGCTCACCTTCGACCCGCCTTGGACGCCCGATAGAATAAGTCCAGAGTACAAGAAGAAACTCGGACTTTATTGATTAACATGAACATGAAGCCAAGCTACTACACTTATCTTATCTCTGTTTTAACTTTATTTTTGACAAGGGTTTAACGAAAAGTTTATAACTAAAGGTTTATAAATTCCACGGGTGGTTTCCATGTCCAAATGGAAAGTCTGGATTGACAGGGAACTCTGTGTTGGTGATGCAGTTTGTGTTAGTTTTTGCCCGGAAGTTTTTGAACTTGACGACGAAGGAAAAGCAAAGGTTCTTGTTGAGGTTATTGATGAAAGCCTATATGATTGCGTAAAAGAGGCCATGGAAGCCTGTACAGCTGCTTGTATTTACATGGAGCAGGTGAAATAATTTTTTCTGTTTTTCCATTAATTCATGATTTGGCCATTTGTAGATAACTTTGTAGTAAAATGTTCATTAACGTCTCTTGTCTCTTTGTTTTAACAGCTCTCCATACCTAACTCCAACGAAAGATTTATATTACTCCCGTTTCAACTATTCTTGGTGATGTTCCATGGCCTGGAAAGTTACAGTTGACCAAGATGTTTGTATCGGAGATGCTATTTGTGCAAGCCTCTGCCCAGATGTTTTTGAAATGAACGACGAGGGCAAGAGCCAGGTTATAGTCGATATTATTGAGGATGAGGAGCTCTACAAGTGCGCTCAGGAAGCTGCTGAGGCTTGTCCAGTTAGCTGTATCTCAATTGAGGAAGTTTGAAATCTCTTTTTTCTTTTCTATTCCCTCGACTACTCAATATCCAAATTAAACTTCTCAGCCTGCTTAAGCACGTACTCTCTTATCTCCCTCGCTTTTGGCAGCTCTGCCACTATCTCGCCGTTCTCGATGAGCGGCTGGAGGAGCGGCTCGACCTTCGCCCCGCAGAGGGGACAGCGCTCGAGCTTCTTCTCGGCAGGAACGCGGTGATAATGACCGTTCTCACAGCGGTAAATCTGCTTCCTTCCGCTGAGCTTGCCCCTTTTCGTTATCGGCTTCCCTTCGATCTCCACTATGTCGAGCGAGAAGTCAACGGGTTTTGCCGATGCTATCGAGCCTCCAACGCCGAAGGCATCGACCAAATCAACTATCTCCTCTATGCTCTCCTCGTCGAGGCCACCGCTGACGAAGATTTTCACCCAGTCGTAGCCCCTCAGGTTGAGCTCCCAGCGGACCTCCTCGATTATCTTCCTGAAGTCCCCCCTCCTGGAGCTCGGGGTGTCCAAGCGAACCGCGTTCAGCCTTTTGCCCAAGGCCTCGGCCGCCATCAGCGCCTCGAACTTCTCGTCGCAGAGGGTGTCAACCAAAGCGGTTCTCGGAACTTCTGGCTCGACAACTTCATCGAAGTACTTCCAGGCCTTAACCTGGTCGCCGATTGTTAGAATGAGTGCGTGTGGCATCGTTCCAACGGGCTTTTCCCCTATCATCTCCGCCCCAAGAACACCGCTCACGCCGTCGCAGCCGCCTATGAAGGCCGCTCTATCAATCATCGGCGCTATCGCGGGGTGCATGTGCCTTATGCCGAAGGAGTAGACCGGTTTGAAGTTCGCGGCAATCTTGATTCTTAAAGCGGCCGTGGCTATCCCACTCGCCTGACTGAGCATTCCCAGCAAAGCGGTTTCGTAGATTCCGAACTCCTTGTAGTAACCTTCTATCTGAAGGACGGGCTCGTAGGGGTGGAATATCGTGCCTTCCCTCATCGCGTAGACGTTCACTGGTAAACCTTCAAGGAGCTTCGCGACTTCCTCGATTCCCGCCAGAACTCCCCATTTCCAGCCTTTTGGAAGGCTGGTCGTACTAACATCAGCAAAAACTTTTTTATGAATACCCTTTGTTTCTAAAATTTTTTTTGTTCTAATGAAATATACATCGGTTGTTTTTCCACTCTTTATTTCATCTTCATGGGCTATATAGAAATCTTTCATCGCTACCACCTGTAATGATTTTGTTCCCTGGTGATTTAAGACTTTCCTCATCTGATAATGTCCCAAAGGACAAAACTGCCCAGTTACAAAATCATAGAAAAGTATAAATATCATACCAACCGACCGGTCGGTAAGTGAAATGATGAAAGTCTGCATCGTGTATGGGTCCAAGAGAGGTTCGACCGAAAGGGTGGCAAGGGCGATTGAAAACGCCCTTAGGGAGAGAGGCTTTGAGACCCACACATGGAACGTGGAGCAGAACCCGAACCTTGATGGTTGCGACCTCATAATGATGGGGGCGCCGATTTACTACGAGAGACCGCTTTCCGAGGTGCTGAGGTTCATCAAAGAAAAGAAGGGACTGGCTGGAAAGAGAGTTGTCGTCTTTATCCTCGCCATGGCGCAGAAATTTGGAAAGCTTGGAAAGGAATACACCAAGAAGAGATACCTGCGCCTGATGATGGAACCCATTAAGGGCAGGATAATTGCTGCCAAGGTCTTCGATGGCTGGGTCTTCAGGGAAAATGAGGCCACAATCGCCGAGGCCCGGTCCTGGGCGGTGGAGGTGGTGGGGGGAGGTGAATGAGTTGAGGGCAATTACCAAATCTGTCGTGGAGAAGCTGACGCTCCTTTTTATGGCTTCTGCGTCGCAGCTCAAGGAGGAGACCAGTCTGAACGCCGTGTTTCCCAGCTACCCGGAAGCCGGGCTGCACGATTTTGGAAACGTTGAACCGGTCATCATAATACTGTGGGGTGAGGATGCCCTGATCCTGGAGTACTTCTCAAAGACGGCCGAATTCTTTTTGGATTTCCAACGGTTCACACGAACTCCAAGAAAAGTATTTGAGGGATAGAACTCAAGAGGTTGTTAGATTATGGAGGAGTAGGGATAGGTGGATATCATGAAGGGCGAGGAAACTAAGAGGCGAATAATAAAAGCTGCGTTTAAGCTGTTCAGCGAGAGGTCATATCACAAAGTTTCAATGGAAGAGATAGCTAGAAACGCAGGTATCTCAAAAGGTGGCCTTTTTCACCACTTTCCGAGCAAGTACGAGCTTGCAAAAGAAGCCCTCCTCTATGGTCTTGAAATATGGGGACGGGAGGTTATTTCCAGGATTCAGCCGCTGGAATCCACGGAGGAAAAGCTCTGGGCGATAATAGATGCATCCTTTGACTTTGTCATACAGAGCCTTAAGTTCTCACACTTCTTTCTTGAGGTTTATGAGGAAAGCTTAAGGCAAAAGAATGGTCTAGACGTGTGGAAAGCCTTCAGAAGTCAGTACTTTCGGATTTTGGAGGATATTTTCAGAGAGATTGGAGCCGAAAATCCCCGGGCGAGGGCGTTTCTCCTTGGGGCTCTGGTGGATGGATTTGCCCTAGACTACATGGTATTTCGGGACGAGGTATCGGTTAAAGAGGCCAAAAAAGAGGCGTTTCGAATCTTTACCTGCTCAAAACGGTCGTGAGAAACCTATTTATTGCCGGAAAGCGTAGAGATAAATCGGTGATTGTATGAATATCTCCATTGGTAGGCTTATCTCCCTGAGGGGCCCTGATAACCGGCGCTGCTTCGGGAATAGGTCGTGTAACTGCTTTGAGAGGACAAACCTGGAGCTTGTGGATATAGACGAGTTTGGACTGAGAGATATGAAGAAACTGATGGAAGTGATGTGAATATCTATCGCGTTAATCTCTCGCGGAAAGTCGAAATAGATGCCCTTTGAGAGGCCTTGAAGAGCAGGGAGCCGGATATCATTATGAACAACACCGTATACTGGTTCAAGGACTTCACAGAGGTTGATGAGAGTGAAAGCGCCTGATAATAAATCCGGTATGCGGGCTGTTATCCTGACAGTATCGAAATATCATACCTAAAGAATGGATAGTCAGAGTGAGCGGCTATGTTATATTGACTGAGGGCATTATTAAAGAAAACGAGCTAATAGAGAACACGATACTTCTAAAGAGTTCACCCAGGGAATGTTTCAGAGAAGAATACCCGCTGAGAGAATTAACTAATCCTGTAAGGAAAGGGTAGCTCCACCTTTTCTCCCCTCTCTATTTTGTGAAGCTCCTTTCTGTAAGCTTCGAGAGGTCTATCCTCAACCTTCATGAAGCCTGCAAAGGTCTTAGGAGGCTTTTCAAGCTCCTCAAAAAATCGGGGATACCTCTTATCCCTTATTAGGTGATGATCAAGGATCAGCTCAGCATTCGTCTCCCTGATGATCAGATTGAGATTATCCAGGCCGGTTTTCCAGGCATTTTTCACCCGATAGCCTTCAAGATATGTGGGTGGGCCATCACCTATTATCAAGTCAGGCATCTGCTTGATTATCCATTCAGCAGAGACTCGGTTCAGGAACTGGGTATCGCTCGCGTGTATTATCCTTCTGGTGCCGTCGTCGATCATCACCATAATCACGAAGCCGAGCTTTGTACCTTCACTTCCATGGGGAACCGCTGGGGAGAATTCCATGATGAAATCACCGAAGTCAAAGAATCTGCCATCGGCATATTCAATCTTTCCTGCTATTGGCTGGGCACTTTTGAGAAAGACCCACGAGCGCTTTTTCTGGCTGAAGTTTATATTATCCTTTGGATGCTTTATCAGGAGGATTTTACCCTCATAGATCTCCCTTGCCCTTTCAGGGGATGAACTCTCATAAATACCCTCAAAGAAAGGTGTGTGGTGATCGTAATGGTAATGGGAGATTGTTATTATATCTGCCTTTCTGGCATAGGCCTGAATCTTCTGCCTTGCCTCATTCAGCGCCTCAAGTTCCGCTTTAGCAGGCGGGAGGCCGTAACGCTTGGGCCCGAGAGCCGCGCCAGGATCGATCAAAATTCCTCGCTTTCCCATTTGCACGAAAATCGCCAGACTTCTAACGCCGAGGCTTTCAGATGCTATGGGAACTATCCTCATGGTTTTCAATACGAGCCTAACCTTAAAATTTTAGCCCTTCATGATGCACGCTGTGAGGGCTTGTAATGCACAGGCTTTATAATCGTCAGGCGTTGGCTCCTAACAGCATCTCATGATGAGCTTCCAGTAGGGGTTGTTCCTCACTATAAGCCACCACCTTCTGAGCTCCTCCCTTTTCTGTTTGTAATCTGGATGGAATCGGCTCACGATGTCCCAGAACTTCCTGCTGTGGTTCAGCTCGATCAAATGGGCAAGTTCATGGACAACAAGGTAATCGATAAGTTCAGCTGGCAGTGAAACAACCATCAGATTGAAGCTTAGGTTGCCTCTGGAAGAGCAGCTGCCCCATCTGCTCCTGTTTTTTCTTATGAAAATTCTGTTGGGGGATTGGCCGATTAAAGGTGAATACATGCTAACAAGTTTCAGAAGATTCTCTTTCAAGATAGTTCTGAGAAACCGCTCAAGCTGGGGCAAATCACGATAGTAAATCCTGTTTTTGTATATTCCGGTTTTATCGCCCGTTTCAATCTCATAAAAACTTCCAAATAAAGGGAATCTCTCAAAGGCCTCCGATGGAATCTCCTCGAAAAGTGCGAGTTTTTCCAGAATCCAGCTCTTTTTCCTTCTGATGAATTCTTCCACGTCCTCAGTTGGTGAAACAACTTTAAGATATCCCTCTGGCATAACATAAATCCGTAGATATCTAACAGGCCGTTTAATCACCTCATACCTGACTTCCCTGCCATTCAGATTTATGCTCCTCATTGAATTCTTTCTGGAAGAAAGAGTAGAAAAATTTTCCCATAACCCTTTACTGTCAGGATAAGTTAGACAGCGCATTTAATAGTTATACCGGATTTATTATCAGGAGCTCTCACAGGTTACCCTGACAGTATGATCCTTTATGCAGTGATCTTTTCAAGTTAGTGGCTGGAATACGCAAAGAGAAAAGCAAAGGTTGCAATGAAGTACCAAACGACAATTTGTTTCATTATTATTTGTGTTAAAACTATAGGTAAATCTTTACATTTATGAGAGGTTCTTGCATGAGTGGAAATGCAATTGCAACAACAATTAATCACAACTGGTAAGTCTAAAACATTTAGCGTGAATTTTTCACGCTAACTCTTGAGGATTATTGAGAGGTATGTAATTACAAAAACATAATGTCTAATGAAATAAAGGAGATCCAGCGATGTAAGAATACACGGGAATTATGGAACGAAGCTATGTATGCGAACTTTAGGATTTGACATTATTTTGTGATTGCTGTTTCAAGATGGCATGGAAAGATTAGAGTTGGAACTTCACAAATATTTATGCCAAAACCATGCGTAAAACCTTCGATTGTACAAAAATTTCACTGTTATTTATGTATTCGTGATATGTAAATCTTTGGTTAGGTGAAATGAATCCGTGGTATATTCTTACAGTGCTCATTTCTACATTTTCACGGTTATCTACGCATTTGCAATATATAAATTAGCGCTCATGGTTTTGAGATATTTTTCACACATCTATAACCTAACAACTGTTACTGTGAAAGACTTCGTTTTATTTTTAATTGTTTCTTTAAAATCTCCCTGTACTCATTGTCTTTCACGTATCTCCCAGACACAGTTATGAACTGGAGGTAATTTGACAGATCCTAAAAAAGACTTAAAAAGAGATAACATCATTCACGAGCAGATTCTTAAATTTGGGAAATCTGCATTTAATTTAACTGTTGTGGATATAGATGACAACTCTCTTTATAATTATGTAACTGATCTAGGATATTTTAATGTTGATAAGCCTAAGTAAAATATACTTGATCATCTAAAACTAAAACTTGATAGTCATCTAGATTCCTACAGTGTCTACCCAAGATGGATACCTGATTCAGTCTCTTTTCTCATTGATACAACTCCATTACATGTTATAGAGTAACCTTATTTCTATCATGGAAGATATTGCCAGAGGAATACTAAGAAGGCATCCAGTTTAAAGTCTTTTAGAAGCTTAATATTGCTAGGGATACTAAATAGTCAGCATAATAGTAGATAATGTTAAGCCAGTATTAGAGGAGGATCTTAAAGAGAATTAAAACAACGTAACATGGGCATATTGGAGTCATAAGAGCTAAATTTCCACATTTAATAATGGTAACATAGTAGACAAACCTTATTGATAGTGAAAGCCGATTAAAATATGCTGAAAAACACATCCTTCTCTGTGATATACCTTATGCTTGCATCACTTTTATGCAATCTATGTCCAATGACAAATAGGATTGTTGTATTCAACAGTCGATAATACACAATATTCACATTATTTCCAGTTCCTAGAAATGATTTGACAACACAAGAAATTACATTATCCATTACATCACAATCTCCAACATTATCACATAGAGATAGATTTATCTTTAGGTTCATGTGTTTTGGGATTTGCAACTATCTCATTAAGAAGTAAGCAGAACAAGAGCACCATTAATTGAGGGGGTGAAACGCGGATTTAATCTCAAATATCTGGCCAACTATGATTTTTAAAATTTCGACAAATGGTGCGATACTGTCAGCTGTGAGAGCGCCTGATGATAAATCCGGTATAGGGCAGTCTGGCCTATCCTGAAAGTATCAACGCTGCAATTAATCCAACATAAACAGGCGCTAATTGAGTAGTGCCCACAGCACTCACATACAAAGCATTCAAATTATTTTCACGTTCAAGCAGGATAATGGCCATAGAGGAGAATATCCAAAATGCAACAAAATAGCTAACGATTTTAAAAAATTGAATATAAATATTTTGGCGGGATAATCAAATGATACCTTTCTAAAATAGAGCAGCCCTCATAATAATCACTATGAGTAAATTTTCTCATAGTAGTCCCCCATTATGTAAGTTTGTGCATTCCCCTTAAAAATTCAATTTAATAACCCATATTAAGTGAAGTCCTGTTTGAATCATTGTGAGAAAGTTTTATTAGCCCATTCCTCATGCATTTTTGAAAGAGGAATGACAGGGTCCTTTAACCGATGACGCCTACTCTACTAAAAAGGCCCCTTTGATCGAAAAAAGTTTGAAAAGGGAGATTTAGCTTGCAAATTGATAAGGCTGGCGTTCATAACCTCAAGTTTAGGGGTTGAGCTTGATTTTTGCTGCGTACTCGACGGCCTTCTGAATGTAAAGCTTGTAACTCACCACCTGAAGGGCTGCAGGGTCAACATAGTGACTGACCACATACGGGGCGACCAAACCAATAACAATGCATGCCAAAGCCAAAACCAAACAAACACCACTCAAACCCCAGCTTTCCCCAGCCTCAACGTCCCCCCTCGGCTTCCCAAGCCAAACCTCGTAAAACACCCTAACATAAGCCACCAAGGCAGTTACCGAACTAACCACCAGCACCAAAGCCAGCACTGGATTCTTATCCAAGAACGCGTTGAAGAGTAATAGCTTACTGAAGAACACGTTGAACGGCGGAACGCCAACGAGACTTAACGAAGCTATTGCCAAGCTGAACGTCGCTACCGGCATTTTCCTTCCAAGCCCTGCAAAGTCATCCAAATTCCTCGAGCCCACAGCGTGAATGAACACTCCAGCCGAGAGGAATAGCAAGGCCTTAGCGATAGCGTGGTTCACCATGTGGAAGATGGCTGCACTCAAAGCCAGCTCGGTTCCAACGCCCACAGCCATTACAAGGTAACCCATGTGCATTACCGTCGAGTAGGCGATCAGCCTTTTCACGTCCCTCTGCACGAGCATCATTAAGGCTCCAAAGAGGGCCGAAACCGCCCCAAGGAGCATTAGGACGACGCTGAGCGCGTGAACAACACTGGACAGGCTGGAAGTTAAAGCCCCACCGTAAACCGTGTACAGGAACCTGGCCAGAGCGTAAACGCCAACGTTAACTACAAGCCCCGAGAGGATTGCCGAAATCGGACTCGGTGCTGCAGGGTGTGCCTCCGGAAGCCAGAAGTGGTTTGGGAAGACAGCAGCTTTAATCAGGAACGCCCAAGTGGCTAAAGCCAAGGCAACCCCGGAAGCGATAACTACATCCCCATAGGGCTTCCCAACCACTGGAAAACTCATCCCGTGAACCAGCGCGCTCAGGTTTGCGAAGTTCAGCGTTCCAAAGCCGTAATAGAGGACTCCTAAGGCTAGGAAGTACATCGTCGTTCCAACCGCTCCAATCAGCGCGTACTTCAAGCCCGCAATTACCGAATCACCCCTGTCCCTGTAGTACATGACTAAGGCGTAAGCCGCAATGCTCGTAACCTCAATCATGACAAAGAGGTTAAACGCATCTCCAGTCAAGAGGACGCCGAGTAAGCCGGCCTCAAGGCCAAGGTAGAGTGTATAGTACCACTCCAAACCACCCTCGCCCTCAAGGTAGCGGTAACTGTAGATTGCGATGAGGAACATTAGTGTAGCAG
>JAMOPD010000088.1 GCA_027064745.1 Thermococcaceae archaeon | reverse complement strand
GAGGTGTTATCTACGGCATTACAGGAGCTTTTGCTTTTTCAGTTGCCGCAGCATTTCAGGTTGCAGTTTATATGAACCACCTCTTCTCAAATATCCCCATAACGGGAGATTTCTTAAAGAATATAATATTCGTTCCATCATCAAGCGGACTGGAGATAACGAGTTATATTTTAACTGCAATATTATTGCTACATGCATTTTTATCGTCCTTCTCAATAAAACTCGCTGACGGTGGGCATCTAGGAATATCCATATATCATTTCGTAGTTCTAACATGGATCGCAGCTATAGGCTTGTATATTGGGCAAATAGTCATGGGAAAAATGATGACGTTTAGCGGAGTTATATGGCCTTTATTGGGGGTGTTGAGATGAAAAGGAGAATAGTATTGTTCATGGCAATCATGCTTTTAATATCTCCTGAGGTGTTTGCAAGTTCCTCTATTCAAGGGTGGGTTCAAGTGCCTGGTGGAATCGATATAGGGGGAGTTAGGATAGCCTTTGATGACGTTTCTGTCCAAGATAGATCCATGTTCATAACTTTAAAAGGTAAAGGACTTAACACAATGACAACAATTCCAATGGGTTCCATATTGAAGACAAACGAAGGAGAGTACAATTTCACTTTTACTTTTAATCATCTCATGATAAACAACCCAAGTTATTCAGATATATATCTCCAGTTTCCATATTTACTTGAAGGAGAAAGCATAGCTTTTGACGGATATAGGATATATCTAAAATCAATCTCACATAGAACTGCAGTTTTACAGTTGAGTTATGGAAACTCAACGAAGGAGATAACATACAGAGGCAAGGAAATAAACTTTGAAAATCTACGGATTTCGTTAAGTTTAATGCCAATTATGTTTGATGGTTATTTATATAAAGGACAGAGAGAAAAAATTGGAGAATGGAACGTTACATTTGATGGCTATAATATAACCAAAGAAAATGGAAATCTGATTGAAATAGTCAGGCTAAAGATAAATCAAAAGGAATACTTCAGTGAAATTGGAAAAACCATTGAAGCAGAAGGCCTTGAGATTGAAGTTAAAGACCTAATCGGCTCAGAATATCTGAGAACAAAAATAAGACTGATCGGGGCATATATCAATGTAAAAATATTGCCCTACTTTGATGGGTGGATTAGTGAAGGTAAAACTACCAAACTCGGCCCATATGTTATAAAAGTGGAAAACATCTTTGGGAATAAGGTTTATATCTCGATACAAAATTCATGTGGAATGCCACTAAAAACTGCTCTAATTCCTGTTGGCAATTTAACTTACGTGTTCTCCTATGGAGGCCTGTCAATAGGAGCATTAGAGACAAGAGAGCAGGAGAATGAAATGCAGGTCAGGATTGTAGCAATGTTCAATGAGGATCAAATCCCAAAAATCCAAGATATAGCATTTCTCAATGTTTCCTTTAAGACACCTTCAAATGCTAAACAGTACATCCCGTTTAAAGTTAATGTTACATTAAAAAATACTGGAAAAAGTGATTTAAAATATGTGGAGATACTGCCAAATATTTCAAAGAATTTTGAGATACTCGGAGAGTATCCTAAGTATATTCCAGTGATTAAGAAGGGTCAGAAAATTGAATTTCAAATGTTAATAAAACCAAAAGCATATGGCAATTTAACAATTGGGAATATTAAAGTCTCAGCTCATGCCCCCTACCCTCTCTCATGCTATGGTCTGGAAAGTGTGGAATTCTCCTCAGAAATAAGAAGGATAGTAGTTCAAAAGGCAATACTCAAATATAGCATAAAGCTCTCCAGCAGAAACGGGATTATCGGTGGGAATGTACCCTTAAATATCACTGTAACCAACATGGGTAATTCAAATATCCCCTTTGATCTAACAATTGCAGTTCCTCAAGGATTTGGGGTAATTGGGAAAAACTTTACAATGTATGGAAAATGGCTTCAACTTAGAGATTCAATTGAACCAAATCAAACAAGAACATATCGTCTTTCATTGATACCCTCAAAGGAAGGCAAATATGAAGTTATTGGAGTGATAAGTGTTAATGTTAATAATAAACTCTTCCAAAATTCTACAGTTATAACTATCTCCAAACCAATTGAGAATAATGCGACCGTAACCCCTGTACAGATACAGAATAATACTGCAAATACAAATACAACATGCCAACCCAAGATAGTTACCCAAACTATAAAGGTTCCAGTTCCACAGAACACCACAGTAGAAGTATCTGAAGGCATGACACTCAAGCAGAAGATACTTTATTTTGGAGGAGCATTTGTCGGAGGTATAGCCTTTATATTACTAATAGCATTTATTGCGGCAAAACTTGAAGAAAGAAAGAGGTAAACCTAACCGTTATAAACCTTCTATTTATCTTTTCCCTTAGGTGAGACATATGGGAAAGCCTGTATTTCTGGGTAAAGCCTATGTATACTGGTGTGAAGAGTGTAATGTGCCTTTAATAAGTGATAAATGTGATATTCACGGAAAAGAGAAGGTATTTAAGCTTAACCTTACCCCCCCAGCTGATATCAGATTCGCCTTTAAGAAGGACTTAGAATTTATACAGCAAGAATTCAAAAGACATTATGGAGTCGATATCTACAAAATTTTAAAAGATAAAATAGTCTTGCTCAATAAAACTCCAGGAGAAGATGATGTTTATGAAATCATCGTAGATGGATATATTTTTGGTTGGCTCCGCTTTGATCCAGCGGCACTTAAATGGAAGCCCGGACTCAAAATTGAAGGAGCAATTTCTCTTTGGAAGAATTTTAATAAAAAAATGAAAAAATGGGTAATAATCGATGAAGGTGCTGTTAAATCTGTGAAGAATGGTGCAAATGTTCTCCCAGTTGGCATCCTTGAGGCGGAACAATCAATAAAAGTTGGGGATGATGTTATAATTATATCCCCTGAAGGGGAAGTTATAGCAACTGGAATCGCTAAGAAATACT
>JAMOPD010000087.1 GCA_027064745.1 Thermococcaceae archaeon | reverse complement strand
AGCCTTTACATTCTGGCGTGTTCAGAGACTTGGGCACAGCGTTTCATGGATGGTTAAGACGTTTATGGACATATCAGCTTCCCAGGCGCTAACAGAAGATGAGTTTAACAAGATTCTCCAAAGTGGTGATATAATCGCCGATTATAAAGGTAAGAGTGAGCAAGTTAAATCCTTAAATGATTTACTTAACTTATTCGGCTACAATGGAAAGACTGCAGGCGTGTTTAAACTTGTCCTTCCAAAGCCATATGCTCCAGTTCTTGGAATTCTTGCAGATCCATTCCTCAGCGTTGTTTCAATGCAGTATGTCCTTGGCGACAAGTATCAGGAAGCTCTCAAGGCATCAGACAACGGTAAGAAGCCTGACGCCTGGGCTGCATATGTCCAGAAGGGTGCACAAGAAGCCTGTTGGAACAGGACCCTTCTATGTCAAGGAATACAAGGAGAACAGCTACATCGTCCTCGAAAAGAACCCATACTACTGGAACACAGCGAACAAATTCGGGCATGACAGGGTTATCTATGTCATTAACAACGATGCTGGCGGTAGAGTTCAGCTCTTCCAGACCGCAACAGTCGATACGGTTGCATTGCCGCCTGAGAGAATCAACGATGTTAAGGGCTTAACATTCAAGGGCTACAAGGATATAGTCCAGACTAACCTTCTCCAGCCAATCCTGACATTCATAGTCTTCAACACCCAGAAGGAGCCCTTCAACAACCCGAAGGTCAGAGAAGCCCTTGCTTACGCCATTCCGTATGACCAGATCATCCAGACGGTCTATAAGGGACTGATGGTCAGGAACTGGGGTCCGATTCCAAAGCCGTGGCCGGGTTACACGGAATACGGAATCACAAAATACACTTATGACCCGAACAAGGCCAAGCAGATGCTTCAGGAGGCAGGAATCGACCCCACAAAGTACAAGATACAGCTCATCTACAACAGCGGAAACAGCGCTCGTGAGAAGATCATGACGCTCCTTCAGAATGTCTGGAGCCAGCTTGGATTCCAGGTCACAGTGACAAGCTATGAATGGCCTGTCTACCTCGGAAAAACAGAGAAGGGTGACTACGACGTCTATGTGGTCGGATGGGTCCCCGACTATCTCGACTCCGATAACTGGGTTGGCCCATTCCTCTATGGTGCAACCAAGTTCAAGGAAGTTAATGTGCAAGTTAAGGGCTAAAGCTGAGGCAATCCTTTCTTTTTCTTTATAAATTTTGTATGTTTTAATTGGGAACTACATAAATAGCAAAGCAAACAGGGGGAGGGACAATGGCGAATCTAAAAAAGTTCCTTGTAAGAAGGTTACTCACATTCATTCCCACACTCATTGGAGTTACTTTAATAGTTTTTGTTATAGCGTATGTGATTCCAGCAAACCCTGCTAAGGCGTGGGCAGGAGGAGAAAAAGCCTCTGAAGAGGCTGTAAAGCAGATAATTGCGGAATACCATCTTGACCAGCCTTGGTATGATCAATACTGGTTTTTAATTTCTGGCCTCGCTACAAATTCAATCATCGATCCGAGAACCTCAAATCCTGTTATGGGTGATATATCCGAACGTTTTCCTGTAACATTTCAACTTGCGATAATAGCATTTGTTTTTATCCTACTTCTTGGGCTTCCTCTTGGTCTCGTATCTGCTCTCAAGAGGAATACATGGGTGGATACAATAGTTAGAATCTTTGCTTTAATAGGAGTTTCAACTCCCATATTCTGGTTGGGTTATCTTCTCCTGTATATCTTCTTCGTTAAATACAGAATAACAGATCTTGCAGGAGTTCCACCTTCACCTCCGACGCAGATATTCCATGTACCTATAATTGACTCCCTATTAACAGGTCACTTTACAATATTCAAACAACACTTTGCTAGATTCTGGCTTCCGGGCTTTACACTTGGCTTTGCAGGAATGGGAGTTCTAGCCAGATTTGTTAGGAATTCATTCCTTGAGGCAATAAGCGGGGATTACATTGAGTTTCTGAAGGCAAAAGGAGTTCCAAAACTGAAGGTATACAGACATGCTTTGAAAAATGCCTTAGTTCCAATAGTCACTGTTTTAGGGTTGCAGTTCGGAAGTCTGCTTGGGGGAACACCAATTACAGAGACTGTCTTCTCCCTTCCTGGAATGGGAAGCTATGCTATTGATGCCATCAGAAACCTTGACTTCCCGGCAATCATTGCAATAACCTTCATCTACGCCATAATATTCGTCACGACGAATCTCATTGTGGATATACTCTATGCAGTAATTGATCCAAGGGTCAGATACTGAGGGGTGATAAAATGCAGGAAGAATATAAGAAAGGTATTCTCGACAGGCTTGCTGACAAGTTTGTTTATGCATTGGGTTCATTCATATCTCTGTTCAAGAAGGGATGGAAGGAGAAAAATAAGTCTAAGATGGAAGAATGGCGATTAATGCTGTATGCGCTAAATAGGTCTCCTCCAGCTTTAATTGGTCTTGTTCTTGTTATAGGTTTCATCTTCCTCGGGATATTTGGGCCTCACTTAGCTCCGTGGAAATACAACTATTTCCCTTCCCTCGAGAACTGGACTGTACAGTATCCTGCTCCTCCAGGGACTTCGGTATATCTACCATACTCTCACAAAACCATAACTTATCCCCTTGGTTCTGACAATTATGGAAGAGACCTCCTCAGCATGCTCCTCCATGGAGCCAGAACATCCTTCGTCATATCAATAATCGTTATATTCCTCGGAGTACCTCTGGGGATAATACTCGGCCTCATAGCAGGTTATCATGGAGGCAAGATAGACGAGCTCATAATGCGTATAACCGACATGTTCCTTGCATTCCCAGCACTCATCCTTGCAATAGCACTCTCCGCAGTTCTGCCGCAGAGACTTCAGATGTTTGTTCAGAGTCATGTTGTACTGGAAAAGCTAACTCTCCTGCTCTTTGCTTTGGATAGGAGAGAAGTTGGAAACCTCGGAAATCTCCTTTCAGTGATATTCGCAATGATAATAGTTTGGTGGCCTGCATATGCAAGAATTACGAGAGGTTCAACGCTTACTGAGAAGGAGAAGCTCTATATCGAAGCTGCCAGAGCCATAGGCCTGAGCTCAAGGACGATAATGTTTAAACACATCTTACCAAACATCATAGGTCCGATACTGGTCTATATTACCCTTGATTTTGGTGGTGTCATTCTCATGGAGGCTGGGCTGAGTTTCCTTGGTCTTGGTGCTACACCACCAATAGCGGATTGGGGAAGAATAGTGTATGATGGAATCCAGTACTTCCCACGTGCATGGTGGCTGATATTCTATCCAGGTTTATTAGTCATGCTTGTGGCTCTAGGCTGGAACCTGCTCGGAGATGGATTCAGAGATATTCTTGATCCAAAGACGAGAAGGAGCATAGAGTTCAAGGTTAAGAAGAGCGAGGAGGCTGAGAGCAATGTCTGAACCAATCCTTGAAGTTAGAAATTTGACGGTGCACTTTTACACATATGCTGGCATAGTGAAGGCCATAGAGGACGTTTCATTTGATGTGTATAAAGGGGAAACTTTTGCTCTTGTTGGAGAAACAGGGTGTGGTAAAAGTGTCACCTCCAGGGCCCTTACACAGCTCATTGAAAGTCCAGGAAGAATAGTCAGGGGAAGCGTCATTTATCATTCAGACAAGGGATCAGTAGACCTTCTGAAGCTCAACGAGGAGGAAATAAGGGAAATCAGAGGGAGTGAAATAGCATACATATTCCAGGATCCCCATTCCTCACTCGATCCCCTCTACACTGTGGGCTATCAGATCGCTGAAGGAATGGAGGTTCATGGTAGGGTAAAGAGCATAAAGGAAGGCATCCAGAAGGCAGTGGATATATTACGCTCTGTCCTAATTCCAGATCCTGAAAGCAGGGTGAAAAACTACCCACATGAGCTGTCTGGTGGTATGAAACAACGTGTTGTTATAGGTACAGGTATAGCAAACAGCCCGAAGATACTCATAGCAGACGAACCGACAACAGCTCTGGATGTTACAGTTCAAGCCCAGATTCTGGAGCTCATAGATGATCTCAGGAAGAAATACAACGCTACTGTGATCCTTATTACCCACAACCTTGGTGTTGTTGCAGAAACAGCCGATAGGGTTGCCGTTATGTATGCAGGAAAAATAGCAGAGATAGGAAGTGTGGAGCAGATTTTCAAGAACCCTCTTCATCCCTACACAAAAGGTCTCCTTAAAGCAGTACCCAACCCAATGACAAAGGTGGAGCGTTTAGATGCTATCCCTGGAACAGTGCCTAACCTTATAACACCACCAGGAGGCTGTAGATTCCATCCAAGATGTCCATTTGCCATGGAGATCTGCAAGAAAAAAGTTCCCGAACTAAAGGAAATTGAAGACGGTCACTTTGTGGCATGCCATCTCTATTGAGGTGATAATATGGAGCCAGTTATTCAGGTAAAACATTTGAAAAAATACTTCCCGATCAAAGGGTTATTCTTCACAAAGGGTCATGTGAAGGCAGTTGATGACATAAGCTTTGAAATCTACAAAGGAGAAACATTCGGTCTTGTGGGTGAGAGTGGATGCGGTAAAACAACTACCGGGAGAACGATATTACGGCTGATAGAACCGACTGCAGGTGAGATAATATTTGAAGGAAAGAACGTCATGAAGTTTAGTAAAGAGGAAATGAAAGAGTTCAGGAGAAAGGCACAGATAATGTTCCAAGATCCCTATTCCTCGCTGAATCCGAGACAGACGGTCTTTGACATAATAATGGAGCCAGTGAAATTCCATGGGATTGAGGTTGACGATCCTGAGGAGTTCGTGGTAAAGCTCCTTGAGAGCGTTGGATTGAACGAGATGCATCTGTACAGATATCCTCATGAATTTTCAGGTGGACAGAGGCAGAGGATTGCCTTGGCTAGGCTCATGGCTCTAAAACCTCAGTTCATAGTCCTCGACGAGCCAACCTCAGCTCTTGATGTTTCGGTTCAAGCAAACATCCTCAACACATTAAAGGATCTCCAGTCAGAATACGGCTTTACCTACCTCTTCATCTCCCACGATCTTGGTGTCGTCAAGTACATGAGCCACAGGATTGGGGTTATGTATCTTGGAAAGCTCGTTGAAATCGGGCCCTCAGACAGGATATTCGAGAACCCGTTGCATCCATATACCCAGATGCTTCTCTCTGCAATTCCCGTTCCCGACCCAGAGCTTGCTCAGGAGCTCAAAGCCAAGAGAAAGATGGTTAAAGGAGAACCACCGAGTCCAATAAATCCACCAACTGGATGCAGATTCCACCCGAGATGTCCTTTTGCAAAGGAAATTTGCAAAAAGGAAGAACCACCTCTTGTTAAAGTTGAGGAGAACCACTACGTTGCTTGTTGGCTTTATGCGAAATCCTGATTTCTTTATTTGTTTCTTTGTTCTATTTTATCTGCTCTCCCACTTCCTCAGGAATTCCCTTTTAAAGGACTCATCGAACATCATCAGCTGGGTGTATATCCTGTCCTTTTTTCCATATCTGTCAAACACTTCCTCTCCTTTAAGGAGCACATCATAGTAGACATATTCTACTGGTCTGATTGAGACCCTATCCAGCTCGTCTCTTCTCTTTATCCCGAGAACCTTTCTGAAGATTGTCAGTGCCATCATGGCCTCTCTACTCTCCTCGGCGAGCTTTTCATCCTTTTCAATGTGCCTTTGATGTCCTGTTGGAATTCCAAGAAACCTCCAGATGTTCCATCTTCTCATGTGTTTAAGCCTCTCGTTGAATTTTTCTCCAGAGTGCTCGTAGGATGCGATAAAAGCCTCTTTGAGATATCCCTCAACCTCATCCATCCTGAGGAGAGGTTCCAGTGCCCTGCCGTGAGGTTCTTTTGAGTAAATGCTCATGTCATATGGCCTGATTAAAACAGCCAGCCTTTCCTCTTTTTCAACTATCTTAACGAAGTGCGCATCGATGAGGTAGAGATTGCTGTTGACCTCAAACACGAGATAGGGTATGCTCATCATGGCATTCCAACTTAACCAAAAGCATATAAAACGGTTTCCCCCACTCATCTCGATTGGAATGAAGGTGGATGAACTCCCTGTTGATGAAAGGATAATAAGGCTCATCAAGGAGAGGGGAATAGATGAGCTCTATCCCCCGCAGACTGAAGCCCTGAAAACTGGAGTACTGGAGGGAAAGAACCTCGTTCTTGCAATTCCAACGGCAAGCGGAAAAACCCTTGTTGCAGAGATTGCCATGATAAACAAGCTCCTCAAAGAGGGTGGAAAGGCAGTGTATCTTGTTCCGCTGAAGGCTCTGGCAGAGGAAAAGTACCGGGAATTTAAGGTATGGGAGAGCATCGGACTAAGGGTTGCCGTGACAACAGGCGATTATGACAGTGCCGACAGTTGGCTTGGGAGATATGACATCATAATCTCCACCTCTGAGAAATTTGACTCTCTTTTGAGGCATAAGGCGGGATGGATTAGGAATATCAAATTTATCGTTGCGGATGAAATCCATCTCCTTGGCTCTTACGATAGAGGAGCTACCCTTGAGATGATTCTTTCCCACATGCTTGATAAAGCCCAGATAGTAGGGCTGAGCGCCACAATAGGAAATGCTGAAGAGCTTGCCGAATGGCTCAACGCTGAACTGGTCGTGAGCGAATGGAGACCTGTCAAACTTAAGAAGGGAGTTTTTGCCCACGGCGAACTCTTCTGGGAGGATGGCAGGATTGATAGATTTCCACCTCAGTGGGATTCCCTCGTTTTAAACGCTGTGAAAATCGGAAAACAAGCTCTGGTTTTTGTGAATACACGCCGTTCCGCCGAGAGGGAGGCATTAAATCTGGCCTCAAAGGTTTATAGGCTTCTCACAAAACCTGAAATCAGGTATCTTAAAGACCTCGCTGAGTCTATTGAGAGCAATCCAACCAACGACAGGCTTAAAGAGGTTCTCATGAAGGGGGTAGCTTTTCACCATGCTGGACTTGGAAGGAAAGAGCGCATCCTGATTGAGGATGCTTTCAGGGAAGGATGGCTTAAGGCGATAACAGCAACACCTACTTTAGCTATGGGTCTTAACCTGCCCTCTTTCAGAGTAATAATCCGCGATACGAAACGCTACTCCAACTTTGGCTGGAGTGACATACCTGTCCTTGAAATACAGCAGATGATGGGCAGGGCCGGAAGGCCAAAGTATGACAAGGTGGGAGAGGCGATTATAGTAGCAAAGACTGAGGATCCAAAGGAGCTCATGGAGAAATACATAGGAGGAAAACCAGAGAAGCTCTTCTCAATGCTGGCGAATGAAATGGCTTTCAGAAGCCAGATTCTTGCATTGATAACAAACTTTGGCGTGGAGAGCTTCCCTGAGCTGGTTAGTTTCCTTGAGAAAACTTTCTATCATCACCAGAGAAAGAACATAGAAACGTTGCAAGAAAAGGCTAAGAAAATAGTCTATTTCCTCATTGAGAATGAGTTCATCGATTTGGACCTTAATGACCGTTTCATGGCCCTACCCTTTGGAATAAGAACTTCCCAGCTTTACATTGACCCGGTGACAGCCAAAAGATTTAGGGATGCTATTCCAAAGCTCAACGAGAATCCAAACGCCTTCGGAGTTTTCCAGCTTCTTGCATCGACACCCGACATGGGAAGCCTGAGAGTGAAAAAGAAAGAAATGGAGGATTATCTGGACTATGCCTATGAGATGGAGGAGCATCTCTATGAGAGCATTCCTTACTGGGAGGATTATTACTTCCAGAGCTTCCTCGGCGAGGTAAAAACAGCGAAGCTCCTCCTTGACTGGATCAACGAGGTTTCGGATGCCAGAATTCTGGAGATATATGGAATAGATTCAGGCGATTTATACAGGATTCTCGAGTTGGCAGATTGGCTGATGTATTCACTGATAGAAATTTACAAGCTCTTTGATCCGAAAGAGGACGTCCTGAGGTTTTTGAGTGATCTGCACCTCAGAGTAAAGCATGGGGTCAGGGAAGAGCTCCTTGAGCTTGTTAAACTTCCACAGATAGGGAGAAGGAGAGCAAGGGCTCTCTACAATGCAGGTTTTAGAACAACGGAGGATATTATACGGGCTAGACCGAGCGAACTGCTGGCTGTTGAGGGAATAGGCAAAAAGGTTCTTGAAGCGATTTACAGGCATTTCGGGGCTGAACTTCCAAAGATAAAGGATAAGACCAAAAAAGCCAGAAAAGGAACGCTGGATGATTTTCTGAAATGATAATGTGGCGTGCTTGGTAGCTGTCATTATTGTATCTAATCCTGACAGTATCGTCAAACCTAGAGTTAAACTTTTAAACCTCATCAGGATAACTCAGCGTGGGCACTATGATAGTTATCGTGACGGGAATGCCGGGTTCTGGAAAGAGCAGGATTGTCAGGGAATTTTCGGAGCATGGGGTTCCTCACGTTTCTATGGGAGACATTGTAAGGGAGGAAACTCTAAAGAGAGGGCTTGAACTGACTAAAGAAAACGTCGCCAAGGTTAGCATAAGGCTGAGACAGGAGCTTGGTCAGAATGCCGTGGCAAAGCTAACTGTTGAGAGGGTGAAGGAACTCCTAAAGAAAAGTTCTGTTGTAGTGATAGATGGTGTGCGCTCCCTTGATGAGGTCGGAACCTTCAGGAGCGCCTTTCCGGGGGAGAGGATAATCATTGTTGCCGTTCATACACCTCCACACATGCGATTCAGCAGACTTAAGGCGAGGGGCAGACATGATGATCCGAAGAGCTGGGAGGATTTTGAGGAGAGGGACTGGAAGGAGCTGAAGTTTGGAATAGGGAGTGTAATAGCCATGGCCGACTACATGCTCGTCAATGACTGTAGCAGGGCGGAATACAACAGAAAAGTCAGAGAACTTGTCAAAAAGCTCCTAACCGGCATTAAATAAGGAGGAAATCTATAAAAATGGGCTACAGCAACTTACTTGATCAAAGCCCCTAACCGAGCATTGAGTCAAGGAACAGCATGACATAGGACCCATGAAGAAGCCGAGGGTTATGAGAATCTCATTTTCTTCTTTTCTGTAGATTTCAGGTATCATCTCCTTGACAGTTACATAGAGCATTGCCCCACCTGCCAGGCCGAGGCCATAAGGAAGCATCCAGCCGAAGAGCGTGAAGAAATATGCTCCGAGGAGCACCATGACCATCCCGACTACACTACTGAGGACTCCCATTAAAATAGGTTGCAGGCGTTTTTCTGGAGAACGGCGAGGCCGTCCCTTCAGGAAAGTCTTGTATGCCAACTGCTATTGCAGTTACGAGGCCAACTTCGAGATTATAAACGAGGGATATCCCAACTGCTAAACCCTCGGGGAGGTTATGAATTATGATGCAAAAACCAGTAACCATACCATTTTCAGTTTATCTCTGAGCTCTTTTGGACCTTCATAGCCCTTCACAAGGTGTTCATGAGGGGTATACTTATCTATGGTTGCTATGAGGAGAAGTCCAAGAGCTATACCGATAGCTGCTGGAGTAAAGCTTCCTGTGCTTTCTATAGCCGGCAAGATTAAGCTGGTGAAAGCAGCCACAATCATAACTCCAGCAGCAAAGCTCAGGCTGAAATCCACGCCTTTTTCCGGAATTTGATGTGAGAATATAGCAAGAAATGCACCCATTGATGTCATCAAAGCCACAAACAGGCCGGCGTAAAACGCCACCCACATAATGTTTCCACCAGATATACCCAGAATCCAGTGGGAAAGATTTGTTATGAAGTTCTCCAGCATAGTTAAGCCTCGGATGGTGAAACTTATAAGCTTTCCCAATCACTGTTGAGGAAGCAGGAAGATGTTTAAAGAAGCTGAAGCTCAGATGCATTCAGGAAACTTCAGGCGCTCAGGCGGTGAAACTTATAAGCTTTCCCAATCACCTTGAGACTGGGGATGAAGCTTATAAGTTTAAAATGGTGAGAAAAATGTTTGAGGAAGTTGAAGTTGAAGCTTATGTGTATCCGACGGAGGATATTGAGAAGGTAAAGCGGGCGATGCTCAATTTAATACCCGAACTGGAATTTGATGCGTTTGATCAGGGAGAATCTGTGCTCCTGAGGGGTAAAACCAAAGATAAAAAAGCCCTTCAAAGACTGTATGAACTCTTCAGAGGGCAAGCCATACTTGACACGGCGCGTGCATTTCTGGAGGAAGGATATTTCGGTGAGGAAATCATAATAAAGGTGCATAAGCAGGCTGCATATGCTGGAAAAGTGAACTTCAACGAGGAATCTCCTTTAGGCCCGATAACTATCATAATAAAGACAAAAGAGCCATGGAGGCTCATGAAGTGGCTCGCCCCGAGAACTAAGGATGGCGTGCCGATTGAGTGATCATGATTTCCTCCCCCATCCTATCTTTGCTGTGAGAACTTTCTCTGTGGAGAATATCCTGGCGGTTGTGTAGAGCGTCAAAGCCGCTAAAACCGCTAGATATGCGATGCTCGTGAGCATTCCCGTATAGTTCCCTGAGAACATGTACTGGTATGCCGCAATAGGATGGGTGAACGGATCAGCGAGGAGAGCATAGCGAATCTCTACTGGAAGCTCTCCCAAGCCTGTGTACATGAGGATGAATGCAGGAAACGCCAGCGGCAGGATCACGGAGCTCACAACAGTGTTAGCACTCTGAACATCCTGGGCAAATATTGCCAGAATCATTGCGAGGCTCAGAGAAAATATTATCGTCAGAAATATCACCAAGGCAAATAGTACCATTCCTTCAGGTGTTATCTGGAGGCCGAGGTCACTGAGGCTGATTCCTGACTGAACACCTAGAGATCCCAAATAGCTCCTCATACCAATCATGTATGCTAACGCGGCTATAAGACCCATTAGAGCGGTTCCAGTTATCTTTGAAGCTACTATTGTGGTTCTTTTCACAGGCAGAGTGAGGAGGGTCTCAAGGGTTTTGTTCTCCTTCTCTGCGGCAATAGCTCCTGCGGCCATCTGGGCGGTTATCGTAACCATTAGAAAGACAATTATCGGCAGTGTGATTGACTGAGAAGCGAGAACTCCTGACACAACTGAGGGAGAAATAGGGATTATTTTATTTTTCAGATAGGACATGCTCTCTGCCCTCACGGGATGAAGAAGAGCATCAGGGCTCGTAACGCCCAGCTTCTGAATCTTTATTCTCGCTATCTGTTCCGAGAGAACGGCTATGACGGCGTTTATCCTGCCTTCGCTCACACTTTCCTTCATACCTGTGCTCGTTGATCTGAATATCCCGTAGAGCTCAACTGTGGCAGGCTTATTTTCCCTAATACTCTCACTGAAGTTACGTGGGATTACCACGAGGACATTTTGATTCTTTTTAGCTGCGGATTCCAGCGCCTTCTCAACAGAACTTGCATTTATCAACGTTACGGTAACGTTGGGAGCATTCTGCAGGGTCTTTACGAGCACCATTCCATATTCTCCATCATCAAAGTTTGCTATGGCAACGTGCGTTTCACCTTGCGCCTTCTCAAGTCCAACCTGCATCAGCTTTCCCATGGCAGGATAGAGAACCAACGGGACTATAATAAGCCCAAACAGGAGCTTCTTATCTCTGATGAGATTTTTCATTTCCTTCTTGGCCATAATCCAGAAGTCACTCATAATGCCCACCTCCAGCTCCAACTGCCCTCATGAAGACCTCCTCAAGGTTTTCAGCGTCATAGCGTTCCTTGAGCTCCCTAGGGGTTCCGATGTCAATTATTCTTCCACTGTCAATTAGAGCAACCCTATGGCAGAGAAATTCAACCTCAAGCATGTTATGACTTGAGAGCAGAAAGGTTACACCCTCATTTCTGGCAAACTCCCGGATAGTCTTCCGTATGGTGTATGCGTTGATTATATCCAGACCACTTGCAGGTTCGTCTAGTATAGCCAGCTTTGGCTTGACCATTAAAGCTCTCGCAAGCAGAAGCTTTCTCGTCATTCCCTTGGAATATGTGGAAACCTTGTCATCAAGCCTGTCTCTCAGGCCTGAGAGCTTTACTCCAAGTTTAATCATTTTTGTTGCATCTCTCTCGTTCTTTGCATAAAGCTTTGCCATGAACTCCAGATACTCCCTTCCGGTAAGGTTTTTATACGCTCCAGCCTCCTCAGGAAGATAGCTTATGAGCTCCCGGATTCTTGGAGCCTCTTTGACAACATCATGCCCAAATATCTCTGCCCTCCCTCCGGTTGGTGCGAGCAGTGTTGATAGGATTTTAAGAGTCGTGCTCTTTCCGGCTCCGTTTGGTCCGATGAGCCCAAAGATTTCCCCCTCATTGATCTCAAAGCTTATACCTTTTAGAGCTTTAACTTTTCCATAATCCTTCTCAAGGTTTTCAACCTTAACTGCTGGCATGCTTACCCCTCCCAAGTTTGTAGAGGATAAGTCCGAAGGTCGCCAAAAGAGCGCCAAGTAGAAGGAGGCTATCTATTCCAGCGTATCCTCCAATGATGCCCATCCCTAGGCCAGTTGCCACTCCAAGCCAGCCGTTGAGCTCGTGAGTATTCCTGAAGTTGTGGGATAACCCAAAGAGGAGTGAGCCAAGCATCACTAGGCCGAGCTCAATAGCTAGTAGAGGAGTGTTTATTCCCTTGCAAACCTCCCCGCTCGGAAGCCTTATGCAGGCGAGCCTTTCAACAGGGGGTTTGGCTATTCCCATTGCGATGCCAAGGAAGTAAAGGACGAAACCCGCTATCTTCTTGCCCTTCATCTCAATCACCTTCATAGATGAATATATCCTCAATTTTAACACCGAAGAACCGAGCTATTTTGAAGGCCAGCTTTAACGAGGGGTCGTATTTTCCTTTCTCGATCGCTATTATCGTTTGTCTTGTTACACCTAAAGCTTTTGCCAGCTCCTCCTGCGTTAAGCCCTTTGCTTCCCTAAGCTCCCTTAGGCGGTTCTTCATGGCTACATCCTCCGGGAATAATAATTGGTGAACCCCCAATGGAGGAGAAGCAGAACCGCCAAGAGGCTGGAGGTTAGTTTAAAGGCGGGCTTGAGATCGGGCTTTCCCATCTGGGCTATCGAGAGGTAAATCGTCGTGAACGCCAAGACTATCATCGCTACCTGAAGGGTTCTTCTGGAGGCGATTTCCTCTATCCTCAGGGTCCTCTCGTCCTCGAGGATGTATCCCTTCCTCTCTAAGTGCCCGTAGTATAACCATAGGAAGACCGCACCGGAAACAAAGACGGCAAAGGCAACAGGAAGGTTTCCACTGCTCGTCGCCCAGCCAAGGAAGTAACCCATCGTGAGGACGAGCAGGAGTGCTGGAATCATCGCCCTCTTTCTCTCGGGTTCCTCCGACCTATGGGAGATTATGATCAAGAGTGCCCCTACGAAGATAACCAGGAGCGTCCACACAATTAGGTTCATAAGGACTTCCCTCATAGCCTCCACCATGTAAAGTTTCCTTTACGTAAAGCTTCCTTTACATGTATATAAACTTTTCCCCGAAAGGTTTTTTAAATGGAGTTAGGAGTTTTAGCTGAGCGGGGGTTGCCGAGCCTGGTCAAAGGCGCGGGATTCAGGGTCCCGTCCCGTAGGGGTTCGCGGGTTCAAATCCCGTCCCCCGCACCAAAAGATTACAGAATCTAGTGGGAGATATAATTTATGGTATTCTCAAGCTCATTCAGTGTTAACCCTGGTTCCCGTCATGTCGTTGGTTGTGCTTGTTAAACGCCTGTATGGGCAACCACTTAGCATCTACAGGCATCTAAAGCATTAATGATGAGAACTTAGGGTAGTGTTATCTCCAGTAGAGAACCTTTCATATCACTGAAAGAAGAGTTAAGAATTCTTTGAGGTTCATAAAGTCTCTTTCTCTTATCAAAGAGTTTTCCCTGCATTGAATAGCATAATTACCTACAAAACTCTCGCAGAAATAAAAGATGGAAAAGAGTTCACTCCTCTCTAAAAGCTCCGTACTTCTTGGGATCATAAAAGGGTGGAGCCACTGTCATGGCTTTCTTCATCTTGCCCCTGATTTCAACTTCCAGTTCAAGGCCGGGAACAGCGTAGTCTGGCTTGACGAAGGCTATCCCAATACCTATACCAAGTAATGGTGAAAGAGTTCCACTGCTCACTTCTCCTATGAGCTTTCCATCTTTGTATACCTTGTAGCCTTCCCTTGGAATTCCCTTATCAATCATCTTGAAGTGCACCATCTTGCTTGGAAGGCCTCTCTCTTTCTGCTTTAGTAGGGCATCCTTCCCAATGAATTCCTTATCCCAGAATAGAGCAAAGTCAAGATTGGCTTGAAGTGGTGTAACCTCATCAATATCTGTGCTGAGGAGCTGGAGCTCCTTGGTCTCGTTTCCGTAGAGAGTGTAGCCCGCTTCCATTCTAAGGGTATCCCTCGCACCTAAGCCAGCTGGCTTTATGCCATACTTTGCGCCTGCCTCAAGGATTTTATTCCAAACGTACAGAGCCTTCTCTGGCTTGCCTCTCTTGGCTGGATCGGGATGGTTTGGGTTTACATCCTCAAAGTAGACCTCCCATCCATTTTCGCCTGTATATCCGCTCCTCGAGAGAAGCATCTTAATTCCGTCGAGCTCAACTTCCTTGGCTTGGAACCACCAGAGATCCATAATATCAATTCCAAAGAGCTCCTTCGCCAGATCTCTCGCCTTTGGACCTTGAATTGAGAACATGACGTAGTCATAAGTTTTGTTTTCAATCTCGAGGTCGAGCTCGGTGTACTGCTCGATTGCCCTCTTGATTGAGGTGAACCAGGCATAGAGCTTTTCAAATGCATCGCTGTCACACACCATCATATAAGTATCGTTGCCCATGTTGAAGACTAGCGTCTCATCTTTAACGGCACCGCGCTCGTTCAAAACGAGCGTGTAGGTTCCGCTTATTGCTGGGGGCTTTGAGATGTCATTGGTTGTGACGTACTGCAGAAACTTCAAGGCATCTTTACCTCTAAAGAAGATTTCACCCATGTGTGAAACATCGAAGATTCCAACGCCGTTCCTAACTGCTAGGTGTTCCTCCCTTATGCTGGAGTACCAGATTGGCATCTCCCAGCCAGCGAATTCCTCAACTTTTTTTGCATTCTCTTTGTGCCAGTCAAAAATGTGGACTCTCTTCAGCATGAGTATCACCATTTAGAAAATATCATGGAGAGAATATAATTCTTTTCATCATCTTTGATTTTAGGTATTGGACTCGGGCTGGTATTTGCATTATAGTACTTTGACGGTCATTGTTTTTCATTAACGTTAAAATTATAACATCCTATACAGTTAAAATCAGTAACAACATAGGAGACAAATTTATTCATCACAATTTGACGATATTGAACAGATACAATTAAATAGTATCAAATGATTAAAGGTTATTTGATAAAATCATAAAAAGTATTTGGCCAATTGGGGTGGTACTGTGAGAAAAGGAATAGCTTTATTCATACTGGCCATTGCCATTTTTGGTGTAGTTGCCAGTGGGTGTATAAGTGGTGGGAACACCTCAACAACACAGACACAAACTCAGACCCAATCTACGACAACATCTTCTTCCACAGCTGAAAAAACGACCAATGTCGTGATTTATGGTTATGGTAGTGAAATGATAACACTGGATCCGAGCACAGAGTTTTCCAACTCTATAGTGGTTTTAGCAAATGTGTATGAATGTCTTGTAAAATATACACCAGAGGGGTTGAAGCCTTGGCTCGCTACTTCTTGGGAAAGCAATCAGAATGGAACTATATGGATATTTCACCTTAGGAAGGGAGTTAAATTCCATACAGGAAACACCCTGACTGCCAAGGATGTAAAATGGTCTGTTGAGAGGACCATAAGAATGGGATTGGGTCCAGCTTTTATCTGGGATCCTGTCAAGAAGATAGAGGTAGTGGATAACTACACAGTCAAGTTCTACCTCAAATATTCAGCAAACCTGCCTCTGATAGCTTCCTCAGCATATGGTGCATACATAATGGACAGCAAATATCTCTCGAAGATAGGGGATGACAAAGCGATAGCCAGCTGGTTTAACAAGGGACAAGACGCTGGAACTGGGCCGTATATGATTGATAAATATAACCCTAAGACCGAAATCGTCCTCAAGAAATTCAAAGATTACTGGGGCGGTTGGGATAATGATCAGTTTGACCTCGCGGTTATAAAAATAGTTCCAGATGCATCTCTCAGAGAGCAGATGGTTACAAGCGGTGAGATTCAGATTACGAGGGATTTACCACTCGATGACCTCCCGAAGCTAAAGGACAACCCGAATGTTAAAGTTGACCAGACTCCTTCATATCAGGAGCTTTATGCATTCTTCAATACCAAAAAGAAGCCTCTGAACAACAAGCTTGTCAGACAGGCTCTAAGCTATGCTGTTCCATACAAGGATATCGTCGATTATGTTCTCCACGGATATGGTGAGGTTGCAAAAGGACCTATACCAAAGGGCATGCTGGGTTACTTCGAGGACATGAAGACGTATACCTACGATATTGACAAAGCCAAGCAACTGCTCGCCCAGGCTGGCTACCCGAACGGCGGCTTTAAGCTTCTGCTGACATACACACAGGGTGATCAGGCTGAGGCCAAAGTTGCCGAAATCATAAAAGCAGAGTGGAAGAAGCTCGGGGTTGACGTTGAGATAAGGCCGATGAACTGGGAGCAGCAGTGGGCACTCGCGAAGAGCGATCCCCAGAAGGCCCAGGACATACTCATAATGTATTGGTGGCCGACATACCCAACGCCATACGACTTCCTCTTTAACATGTTCCACTGCGAGAAGGAGATAAACTTCAACCTCTGTTACTACTGTAATGACGAGTTTGACAAAGCGATTGATGAGGCTGTTACTTTGGAGGGTATCAATCCAGAGAAGGCTGCGAGTCTGTATAAGAAGGCAGAGCAAAT
>JAMOPD010000086.1 GCA_027064745.1 Thermococcaceae archaeon | reverse complement strand
CGAAGTAACGATTTTCTTTATTTCAATTCTCCTAAAGTCTTATTGGAACAGGGCGCTTATTCCGCCTTTTTGCCCTATAAATGGATAAGAGAGTCCGGAATATTTAAACTTTTCTTTGGAGACCAACTTGAAAAGCCTGAAGCTATGTCCTTTCCGAGCGATTTTAGCGAATATTCTGCAGATCATCTGGAAGAGCCCTCTCTTCTCCTTCTATGTACAAAAACATACACAGAAGTTCCAGAGTCCATCTGGGGGAGTTTTCATCTAATGCAGGCCTTATAATCCTCGTAGCTTTCAATTATCTGCTATCTGCAGGATGCAGATCTATTGGAGAACGCTGGAGCCTTGGATTATTCATGTTCCTGATATAATGTTACAGCCAATGCTGTTATATGTAACGTTTAGTTATATAGATACCAGCGGTTATTAAAGCTATCAAACGTACGTTGAGTCTTTTATCTCGCAAATAGAAGGCGGAAAAACATAGAAAATGCAAAAATAGGAAGTGAAAAGAGAATCGAAAAATACTCAGCATATCCTGGGAACAGGGTCTCCCTCTGGAGGCTCCATAAACCTCTTGCCGCCGATTCCAGTTTCGAGGATGACTTTTCCTCTGTACTCCTTCATGGCTTCTCCGATTATTGTAGCATCTTTTCCTCTTCTGGTTTTTTTCATGGATTCAAGAGCCTCTTCCGCATACTCCCGTGCAACAACCATCACAACTTTCCCTTCATTCGCTACGTCATAGGGACTTATGCCGAGCATTTCGCTCGCGGCCCTGACTTCAGGCTTTATGGGTATATCGCGCTCCCTCACCAGTATTCCAACCCCGGATTTCCGCGCAATCTCGTTCAAAGCATTGCTCAGCCCTGCCCTTGTTGGGTCCTTCATGGCATGGATGTTCTCCCAGCCTATGGCATCGGCAACAGTCTTAACAACATCCCAGACAGGGGAAACATCACTCCTGAGGTCGCTTTCAAAGGCTATTCCCTCGCGGTAGCTCATTATTGCCATTCCATGGTCACCAATTGTCCCGCTGACGAGCACAACATCACCAACCTGCGCACCTGCATCGCTTACCGGCCGTTCGGCGATTCCAATGCCTGCTGTGATTACGAACATGCCTATCCTGTCCTCAACAACCTTCGTGTCTCCTGTTATTATTGGAACGGGAACTTCTTTTGATGTTTCATCCATTGACCTCAGGATTTTCTCAAGGCTGGTCTCATCGAAGCCTGCCTCGATTATCATAGAATTTGCCAGAGCTAATGGCTTAGCACCCATAACAGCTAAATCATTTACCGTTCCGCTCACTGCAAGCCTGCCAATATCCCCTCCAGGGAAGAAGAGCGGCTTCACCGTATGCCCGTCTATCGTGAAAACAATATGCTTATCCCCAAAGGGAATCGTGGCGCCGTCGTCCAGTGCCTCAAGGTCAATCCCACCCGCTGATTTCAGCGTGAGATTCTTCAGTATGACATCCCGTATGAACTCTTCCATCAGCTCTCCGCCTGCTCCATGTTCAAGTCTGATCTTCATTGCCACCACCTTAGAGTATCAAGTCTTCTCTGCTTAAATACCCTTCGAGGTACAACCCTCCAAGGAACGCCTGCCCGACGTTTATTCCGTTGTCCCCTCTCGGGACTTCATACGTTGAATAGAACTTCAATCCCCTTGTCTCGACCATTTTCCTGATGGTCTTAACTATCAGCTCGTTGTATGCAACCCCGCCGCTGATTCCGATGGCTCTGGCTCCAAACTCTTCTGCCTTCTCAAGTGCTATCTCTCCAAAGGCCCTACCAAGGGCGAGATGAACCGAATATGCTATGTCAGCAGGATTTGGCCTGCTTTCCAGTGTCTGATTGAAGAGCTCCTCCACCTTCAGGGTTTCGCCCTCAACAGGAATTTCAAACTTCAGATCATTTTTGCCTTTAAGTGCAAGGCTCTCAAGCTTCATAGCTGGTTCGCCCTCGTAGGTTCTGCTATATGCGACATTCAGGAGAACTGAAAATGCATCGAGCACCCTTCCTGTTGAGGAGGCATATGATACGTTTATTCCTCTAGTGAGCTGGTTCAGTATGACGTTGAACTCGACATCTTTATATTTGAGGCTCTCAATGGCCTTTGGGCAGTGTCTCTTAATTATCTCCTGTACCTCATCGATCCGGTAAATGTTGCTCAGTATTCCCATGAGGGCTCTTAGGGGATAGTAGCTCGCCAGATCACCGCCTGGAAGCGGGTAGTAATCAATATGCGCAATCCTCTCAACATCCTCATAGCTGAGGTATATAACCTCCCCACCCCACACATTTCCGTCTGTTCCATAGCCAACGCCATCGAGAGCTATTCCTATGATTTCATCGAGTCTGTGCTCAGCCATTATTGATGCAACGTGTGCATAGTGGTGCTGAACTTGGAGGAACTCCGTGTGTGACTCCTCAGCCAGTTCCATTCCAAGCTTTGTTGTGTTGTATGTGGGATGAAGGTCGGCTATTATCAGATCCAGCTTTTTGAGTCTAAGTATCTTTTTGAAGTGATTTATTGCCTCTCTCATAAAGTTGAGCACCTCAATTTTTCCGGTGTTGCCTATGTACTGGCTTGGATAGACTCTTCCGTTCTTCGCTATGCAGAACGCGTTCATGAGCTCAGCTCCGAGAGCCAACCCAGTGTAGTGGAAGGGGATTTCTACAGGAAGCGGCACGAAGCCCCTGCTCCTTCTTATCACGGCTCTCTTTCCATTTACAAAGCGGGCAACGCTGTCATCGGTTCTGTTGAGGATTTTCCTGTTGTGGAGGAGGAAGTAATCGGCTAAATCCTTCAGCTCTTTAAATGCCCTCTCGTTATCTTTTACCATAGGAAGACCTGGATAGTTGGCGGATGTCATCACATAGACAGGACTCTTTGACCAGTGAAAGAGTATGTAGTGCGTCCCGGCATAGGGTAGCATGACGCCGATTGTGTGCAGACCGGGTGCGAGCTTTTCCGGCAGAGGAAACGGCTCCTTCTTCCTGAGAATCAGTATAGGCCTTCGGTAGGAGGTTAGTTCCTCCTTTTCCGGCTCATCTACTATGGCAAAGCTCTCAATGGTCTTCAGGTCTCTGGCCATCAGGGCAAAGGGCTTCTGAGGTCTGAGAGTCCTTCTCCTGAGCTCTTCGACGGCTTCTTCATTGGTGGCATCACAGGCTAAATGGATTCCACCTATCCCCTTGATTGCCACGATGTAGCCTTCATCTATTAGCCTTGCGGCTTTTTTGAGAGGATCTCCCCTCATCTCTTCCCCATCTTTCGTGTATAAGCGATAACTTGGCCCGCAGACCGGACAGCATACGGGTTCGGCATGATAGCGCCTGTTGAGAGGATCCTTGTATTCACTCTCACAAAAGTCGCACATATCAAATTCTCTCATGGTGGTGTTTATGCGATCGTAAGGGAGGTCTTCAATTATAGTAAAACGCGGTCCACAGTTTGTGCATACTATGAATGGGTACATATAGCGCTTATCCGCTGGATCAAAGAGCTCCCTGATACAGTCATCGCATATGGCAACATCAGGTGGTATTATCGAATCTCCACCTTCTCCCCCTTGAGAACTTTTCTCGATGTAAAAGCGGTCAAATCCCTGAAGTGGAATCTCTTTTTTCTTTATCTTCTCAATCCTAGCCAGTGGAGGTTTCTTCTCCCTGAGGTCTCTAAGGAACTTTTTGATATTTTCCTCCCGGCCTTCAATAACTATCTCCACACCCGCATCTCCAAGGTTTTTAACATATCCCCGAAGGTCATTTTCATGGGCAATTCGGTAGACGAAGGGCCTGAAACCAACTCCCTGAACTATGCCCTCCACATGAATGTGATAACTTTTCATCTTCTCACCGCTTTTCTCTTTTCTTTCGGGGCATTTATAGGTTTCTAAAACCAAAAGTTAAAAACTAGAGGGGAGTTTTAAACCAAAGGTTGGCTCAGAGAAAGACTTTCAGAGCATTCATAAGTTTCCAATTAGGCGGGCACTCTGACTTATCCTGACAGTACCAATTCTAAAAAACCAAAAGTTAAAACTGGATGGGTGCCCGAACCCTCAGAACAAAGCACCGTATTTGTAGAATATGCTGCATGTTCCCTCGTAGGACACCATACAAGGCCCAACTGGATGGCGTGGAGTGCATTCCTTTCCGAAGAGCGGACAGTCTGTTGGTAATGCCATTCCCCTGAGAACAGCCCCACACAGGCAGCCCTTTTCAAGGTCGGGAAGCTTGGGAACCTTGACCTTGTAGATATTTTTGATATCGAGATCTTTCCATTCCCCCCTGAGCTCCAATCCACTCGCCGGAATAACCCCAAGGGCCCTCCATTTAGCATCTTTTACCTCAAAGAATCTGTCAATTAACTCCTGAGCCTTTGTATTCCCCTCGTATCTGACGGCACGGGTATATTCATTCTCAATTCTCGCCTCTCCATCCCGTATCATCCTGAGGAGAAGCAGAACTCCAATCAGGAAATCGACCGGTTCAAAGCCCGCAATGACCTGCGGAATCCCGTATTCACTTGTTATGTACTCCCAGCCCTTAACTCCTATTATTGTGGAGACATGACCGGGGGTAATGAGTCCGTCGAAGACTGTTCCCTGCTTTACGAGAGCTTCAACGGCCGGAGGAGTTAAGCGGTGAACAGAGTAAATTTTAAAATTCTCTAGTTTTTCCCCTGCAACCGTTTCGAGCATTCCCGCGGCTGGTGCAGTCGTTGTCTCAAAGCCGGGGGAGAAGTGGACAACAAGCCTGTCGGGGTTTTCTCTGGCAATTTTGTAAGTGTCATAGATTGAATACACTATCCTGATGTCATAACCTTCTCCTTTGAGGTCTGAAAAGCTCCCTCTGGGCGTTGGAATCTTATACATATCACCGAATGTTGTGAGAATTATTTCATCACCCTTTTCTCTCGCTTTCCTCATTATCTCCTGCATTCTCACAATGTCTTCAACTGGGGTTATGCAGACAGGACATCCCGGTCCGCTGACTATTTTAACATTCTCAGGAAGGAGTGATCTTATCCCGCTCCTCGTTACCGTGTCCTCATGGGTTCCACAGACGTGCATCAGCCGGACTTCCCTTTCTATCCTTTCAGCCTCCCTTCTGATGGCTTGGAGAATCTTCTGGGCCAGCTCGCGGTTTTCAAAGATTTTCAAATCAAGCATCCTTCACTCCCCCAGAACTTGCATGATTTCTTCCCATGCCTTCAGACTTTCAAGAGCCTGTTTTTCGTCGAGTTTCTCGATGGCAAAGCCTGTGTGGACTATAACGTAATCCCCTACCTTAACATCAGGCAGCAAATCAAGTCTCGCCTCTCTCCTGATTCCACCGAAATCCACGATGGCAACCTTATCCCTGATCTCCACAACCCTGGCCGGAACTGCAAGACACATTTTTTTCACCTCTGCTAAAAATTCGGATGGAGCAAAAATAAACCTTTGGAAATGTAATACTAAGGTTATAAACCCAATACTATCTATTCGCTCTGACCTCCTCCCCTTTGCGAGGGTTCCAACGAGTTAACCCCTCGCCAGTGACGGGGAGGTTTGAGGGGTTCTCATCAATGAACCCATTAAAACGGGTTCTTCGAACCTCTCGGGGAGGGTCTTCCCCCCGTTACCCCGCCTCTGAGCGTACAAACCGCCCAAATTCGGGGTTATGGTTCTAACTTTGCGCAAAATGTTAAACGCTCCAACTAAGTCAGCGTTAAAAACAAGCCCCGTTGCGGGACACTTAAACAAACCTCTAACGAACCTACCATTTGAGTGGCGTTGGCCGCAGACGGGGCAAACCTTAGAAGTAAAAGCCTCATTCACAACCACAACACTAATACCATACTCTTCGGCAACTTCAGTTAAACGTTTAATGACATAATTAAACCGCCACACGTGGGAGAGGATGAAGTTTTGTTTTCTCCCCTTGTCTGGTTCCCTTGCGATCTCTTTAGGATAACCAACGATGATTTTGCTCACTCCCAACCTATAAAGTCTTCTAACTGTCTGCCTAACTGCCGTGTTAATATAATGCCTTGCTTGGAGTTTTGCCTTCTCGTGCATTCTTTTGAGTTTTCTACTCTTTTTACAGCCAGACTTGTTGAGTTTTGACTGGTACTTGGCAATCTTCTTCCGCCAGTAGAAATCAATGCTCTTTAATGGTCTTCCATTCACGAGGAAGCTTTTACCGTTTTCAACATAAACTGCCATCAAATTGTTTATACCCAAGTCTATCCCTGCAGAAAGATTTCCCTTCGGTTCTCTCGGAACTTTGACCCAAGAATTGCCCTTTAACTTCTCTTCGACAGTATAACTAATGTGAGCATGCCACTTGCGTTTAACATCATCGTAGGTAATTTCTAGCCTTCCCTGTTTACCTTTCAAGTGAATTCTCCCCTTGAACTGGATTTTTAATCGTCCAAACTTTCCGAGGCGCCTCAGCTCGATAACGTTACCCTCAATTCGATACTGGTCGTTCCTCAAGGGGATTATGAAGAGTTTTCTCCCGTGTTTTTCTCTGATGAATTTCGGCGGTCTTGGCTTGAACCAAGAGGAGAGTTCTCCCTTCTTTTTCTTTCTGTTGAGGGTGAAGAAGCTCCGCCAGGCTTCAGCGTTCTTTCTGGCCAGTTGTTGGACTGTTGAGCCGCCAACCCAGTCTTTGAAGGTGTAATAGGCTTCTTTTTCTGTTGTCGCGAAGTTTATTTTGCCGAATTTTTTGAACTGTTTTAATCTCTCATAGTTGATTTTATTCCAGATTAGCGCTGTTGCTTGGGCTATCTCGAAAAGGATTCTCTCTTGTTCTTTTGAGGGCTGGAGTTTTACTGTTATGCTCCTCTTCATCCTTCCTCTTCCTCGACTTTTTTGATCCAGTTTCTGATTGCCTGTTCTACGGCTATGCTTAAGGCGCCCCTTCTGTTCCCGTACTTTCTTCTAACGGTTTCTCTGAACTTTTTGTCCAGTTCGTCGGGGATGTACACGTCGAGCCTTTTCACAATTAATCACCCTATAGTGTATTATGGTGTTAATGGTTTAAATACTTTTTGCTTTCCTTGTTTGTTGCCTTTTTGAACCCTGTACCCCGCCCTAAAGGGCGAGGCTTGAAAAAAGAAAAGTCATGCAGGCTGCGATTCTTGCAGGAGGAAAATCAAAGCGTTTTGGGTTAAACAAGCTCTTTTACAGGATAGATGGAAAGCCGCTTATTTTATACACCATTGAAAGGCTCCTTAAGGTAGAGAGGATTGACGATATCTTCCTCATAACCTCCAAGGAAAATGCAGAATGGCTCAGGCATCTTGGGTTTGAGATTCTAGTCGATGAGTTTCCTGCCGGACTTATATACTGCCCTAAGCCACAGTGATGTATTTATTGCTGGTGGAGACATGCCGAAGATCAATCTTGAGTTCGTCGATTATCTGATTGAGATGTTTGAACGGTATAGACCGATTGTCTGTGTCCCTCCGGTTATCTAGAGCCGCTTCATGCAGTTTATTCAGGGGCATTTAGGGAAATTCTCTGGATGAAAATTTCCTCCGGAGAAAACATGCTCAACGTGGCTGTTAGGGAAGTCCTAAAGAATGGAAAGGGAGTTTTTCAATGTAAATAGAAAAGAAGACCTTAGAGCCTTTTTGCAAGTATGACGCTTTTGCCGGTTATCACAGGCTTCAGGAATTTCACCGGCTCTATTTCCTCCACCCCTATTATGGTACGCAGCTTTCTGAATCCAAGTTCCTCTGCCCTGTTTCCGAGCGTTAGGAGGGTCTCAATGACGCTATCTCCCCATGAATATGCTGTTGCAACGTCTTTTCCAAAGAAGCTACTCTCCAGAACATAATAGTTCTTCCCGAATCTGCCACTCTCAAAATATAGCCTGTCGTCGATTCCGGCTATCCGGTCTTTAAAAGCTAAGAACCAGTGATGGTAAGAGCTCTGAAACTTTCCGAGAATCATTTCCTTCTCCTGAATTCTGTTCCATTGAAATTCTCCTATCTGGATTTCTGTCCCTCCTGAAGGAAACCCCTCAAGGTTGAAATCCACCATGATTCCCCGATAGATGATTTCCTTAATTCCAAGCTTTTCATAGAATGCCAAAGCTCTCTCCTCAGGAGTTACCGTTAGCATATCACAGCCTCGTTCTCTCGCAATTTCTTCCGAAAAATCTATGAGAGCTTTCCCAATGCCCCGCCTCCTAAAGTCTTTATGAACTTCAATGACATCCAGATGGGCTATTCTGTGGAGCTCCCCATTCACTGGCTCCTTGCTTATTAGAAGTTCAGCTTCTCCGATGATTTTTCCATCAACTTCGGCCACAATGACGGGATGACCTTCGAGCAGGAGGTTGTTGAGATGAACTGCACAGCTCTCCACGCTCATCCATGGTCCGCCATGGAGATATCGTTCAAATATGTTCAGGGCGGATTTTGTTGTCCTCTTTCCGTGGTACCATTCATCTATCTCAGAGCAATGGGTTTCGGTAATCCCACTAACGTCTTCAAGGGTTCCCAGCCTTATTTCCATTAAAGATCACCAAACTCAGGCTTCAGCCTCACTGAGAAACTCAAGGAGATCCAGCAAACGTCTATCCTTAACTTTGGAGACAGCTTCACTCGCCTTTTCCAAACCGATTTTTCCATCTTTATACAGAGCTATTGCCTTTATGGCCTCGAAGAAGTCTCCCATTTCAGGTATTCCTTTGGAGAACATGTCCATGTTCTTGTATATTAGCTCAAAATTATCCTCCACCATAAGTTGCCAAATCACATCTATGAACGCGTCAAATGCCACATCCTCATATTCAGAGTTTTTAGCTTCAAGCATAGCATAGAAGCACTCTTGAAAGGCTCCATCATAGTTGTCCTCTTCCTCAAAGATTTCCTCATATGCCAAATGCACCTGTGCCTTCAAGGAGGGTTTGTTTCGAACTTGCCGAAACACCTCAGCTAAGTCAGCTTTTGCCTCGCTTATCTCTCCCATCTCGAACTTGATGTATCCACTGTATATCCGTACATGAAGGAGCTCTTCCTCTTTTCCTAATTCTTCAAGGAGTTCTTTGGCTTTTTCCATCAGTTCGAGAGCCTTCTCGTATTCCTGTAGCTCTTCATGGATTAGTCCCATGTTGTAGTAGACTTTTGCTATGTTTTCCATGTTTCCTTTTTCGGTCTCTTCTTCAAGTAGCTGTCTATATATGTCGAGGCTCTTCTCAAATTCTCCGATGAGGAAGTATAGGTCTGCAAGATTGAATTTAGCATCGAAATTATCCTCTTTTTCAACTATTTTTTCAAATTCGTGTATTTTGTCTGTTTCAAGGAGTTCATGATAGTAATACACGACGAGTTTATATAACTCAAAATCTCTACATTCCAAAGCCAGTTTTTCGGCCTTTTCCAAAGCTTCTTTTAAATCCTCATCGCTCAGGTCATCCACCTTGTAGTACAGGAGGTTTGCAACCTTCTTTGTGTCCTTTTCTTCTATTGCTCTAAGAATCTCTTCCATTTTCCAGCACCTCAAAAATATCTTAGCTGTGCCGATATTTAACTTTATGGACATATTGAGTCATACTGTTAGGATAAGCTGTGAGGGCGCCTGAGAATAACTCCTATATGCGGGCTGTCTAACTTATCCTACTAACAGTATCTTTGAGTAGAGCAGAGAATGTTACTAAGGAGAATGAAGGTAATCCATTGTTAAACGTATTATGACAGTATGCAATTTCATTTCTTTATGTCACAGGAAAAAAGCTTTTAAGTTCTATTATCTAAAGTAAGATGAAAGATTATAGAAGGTGGGATGGATGAGAAAACTTCTATTGGTATTGATGCTCATTATACTGTCACTGTCTTCTGTTAGTGCATACAGCTTCACTTTTTCCACGAATAACTATAATATCATCGAGAAACCTACATTCTCTTGGGGCAGATTAGGGAATATGACTTTCGAATGGCATGGTTACATGCTAAACACGAGTGATTATCTATACTGGGCTGGAATCCTCGTTTCTGCCATTGGAGACTGCAGCTTTAATAATGAGATAACACTTGTGGACGGGAATGGAAGAAAGTTTTATGTGAGCTATGGGGAAGGGCCAGGAGCAAATGGAACGCTGTACCTCCAGATGTTTGAACCTGATCTCTATTCCAGACATTACAACCTCAGTAGAGGACCCTATACATTCAACATAACTATGAAAGCTAAGAACTGTGAGGTTACTGCTAAGGATTTCATTTTTGTTACATCAAAACTCAATCCGAAAGATCTGCCGTTAATGCTTATCCATCCATACAGGCGTCTTGAGAAAGAAATGAGAGCTGAAGAGCTTGAATTTGCAAATAAGACTTACTGGAGGGAGTTTGAACTTAACTTTACATATCTCTATGATGGTGGTTACGAGGACATCGTGAATGGATGGAAAAGCGATTCTTGTCCTATATTCAGCATCAATAATGGAAAAGTTTGTCTGGCTGAGAAATATTGTGAGTGTTATGAAGAAAATACCACGCTTTCTCCAGGTATCTACAAAATAAATATGAAGTTTCAAGGAGGAAACCTATCCCTCAGAGTTCTTAAAAATACGGATGAGAATGAAATTGTGTTTGAGAAATCTGTTCATGTGGTGCACCCTCTCTATCTGGCATCCCTCGGTGGAATCTTAAGCAACGTGAGCTTTTATGGTGTTGAAGGTTCGCCATCAGAAACCTTCTATACTTCCGAAGACAAATATGGATACTTCGTCTTTGCTGTTGCGATTGTGATTGCTCTGATATTGGCGGTACGGTGGAGGAGATGAAGCGGCTGGTCTTATCTATCATACTTTTTCTGCTTTTAGTTCAGCTGAGCTATTCCTTTCAGTTTTCAAAAACAATGGGAGGAAAGTTAAATAATAGCAGAACCTTTTCAGTTCATGTAAATGTCCCCCCGGAGTATGATGCCATATGGCTCACGCTAACCTTTGCTTCTAACAGAACCTGCAATGCATCACTCTCTTACAGTATAATTCAGTACCAAGGGACCGTGGAGAGAGGAAATGTTAGTGTCAAATGGGTTTTAACGTCTAAATGGGGGTATATAGGAAAGTTTGTAATACCCTTGGATAATCTCAAAGGTGAATTTGATGTCTACGCAAACATAAGCTTTCCATGCAAGGTTAAACCTCTTGATTACACCCTATATCTCAGTATCAACCTTGATAGACTGAGGCATCTTGTGGTCAGAACAAACAGAAGCATTGAAAATGCATGGATTTTGGATATTGTGAAAGACACTCAATCACTCATTCACTTCAATACTTCTGGAAAGCTTCTAGGAGTGAGGCTCAGACTTTACAACTATGAGGGAAAGAAAGTTTATGGAATTATAAAGTGGGAGGGTGGAAAAAGAAACTTCACAGTCCCAGTAAAAAAGGGCTGGATATGGATTCCAGGAGAAAATGCAAAAGGAAAAGTTGATTTAATGCTTAATGTTCCATCCAATACTGGCATTGAAGCAAGGGCTTATTATTTCTCTGAAATAAGACCTATCAATGAGGATCTGCTTTATAAAAAAGAGGGGATCATATATTTCATACTCCCGTTAAAAGGTATAACATGGGACGAAGGTACAATTAAGGTATGGTTTTCTGGAAAGGGAAAAATTCTAACTTTTGATTTCATAACCGGTGAGGACTCACGGGTGTATATTGATGACAACAAAGCCTGTGCTGAACTACACATTCCTGGTAAATGGAGAAAAAAGAACTGTGTGGAAATTCCCGGAAATGGTATTCATGAGTTGCGGCTCTTACTGAGCAGAAGTCCTGATGGAAGACGGTATCTAAACATGCTGGTTGATGATGTTTATATCTTTGAGGATCTTGAAGTAGATTCGGGGATAAGGCTCTGGTACCTCGGAGGTGACGGGAACTTCAGCTTAATAAGTTTTGATGCTGGATTGAAGAGAAATCCAGATTACTACATTGTGCCATCCGATGAAAGAAAAAAGGACATTGCCTTAGGTTTATCTGCTGTGGCTTTAATAGTTTCCATCGTACTCAACCTAAGGAGGTTGAGACGGTGAAGAAGTATGGTGCAGTGTTTGTGATACTCTTCCTTCTGTCATCTGTATCTGCATGGAGTTACACTCAGAATATAGAGGCACCGGGGGGCTATATCTTTGAAAATATTTATCTGAACTATACGGCAAACTGCTCTGGTGAAGCCCTCCTCATTTTAAACTGGAGTAGCGGGAGCAGTGTCAAAGCTCTTTCTTTACCCAGTGGGAGTATTGAACTTGAACCTCATATTGGAGGGAATGTTTCAGTCCTATTAATTGCTCCTTGCAAAGTTAAATTTAATCTGACTCCGAGGATCAACCTTGACATGCATGTAATCGGAAGACTATACACATGGCGAAAAAGGCTCGTCTTAATACCAGCCGATAAAAACAGGAAAACTTTTAGGATAAGTTCTCCATGGCCGATTGTTGGTATATACATAGTCTCCACACTGCTGACTGAAAATGAAACCCCGATATCCTCTGCAAACTTGAGGGTTAAGCTGGAGTCAGAGTCAGATGTTATTAACGCCACTTTTAAGCCGCAACATATTTCTGAGAATGTCTGGTTCATTGACTCTCGAAATCTCAATCTCTCAGGAAACATAAGCTTGGAGATTGAAGGTTGGAAAGATTTTGAGGTGTATGCCTATGGAATAGCACCTGTTGAGAAAAGGATGAGGGATGAGTACATTGCAATTTTTAGGAACTTTACTTATTTGTTCGGATATTGGGGACCTTTTAAGGAGTTTAAGATAAACCTTGAATTCTTTTATGACGGAGGAGATATAACATTGCTGCGTTTTCATGGAACTCCTGGATATGTAGAGTCCCGAATCTACCTTGAGAAGGGTAGAGTTTGTATAACCTCAAAGCACCTGAAGAAGTGTCAGGGTGTCCTTCCTCCCGGTCCCCAGATGGTTGAAATAAGCTTTGCCGGAGGCTATATAACTGTTGGAAGACGTAACCCTCCGGGGAATGATTACTATCTCGATGTCTTCACTGGATTCACCTCAGCATCTCCTTTCACACTTCTTGAAGGTGTTGGGGAGAAGAATGTTTATGCAGTTGATATCTATGTCTCAAGAAGGGATTTCTGGCGACCGCAGGAGAGGAGCGATATGCCTTTAACTTTAATATCCTTCTCCCTGAGTGTTATATCGGTTATTGGACTGATTTTTATCCTCTTCAAACTCAGACGATAACCTTTTTATTGTACCTTCATATCTCCAATCATGCTTGAGGTAATTTTTCTTGGTACTGGGGGAATAATGCCCACAAAGGAGAGAAATGTTCCGGCCATAGCACTCCGTTATAATGGAGAGATTATTCTCTTCGATGTAGGAGAGGGAACGATGAGGCAGATGAATAGGGCAAAGCTGAGCCCTATGAAGATTGAAAAGATTTTCATAACCCATTTCCACGGCGATCACTATCTCGGATTGATGGCTCTGATCCAGACGATGACGCTCTGGAAAAGAGAAAAACCGCTCCACATCTACGGACCGAAATACACCTTTGAATTTGTTCAGAACTTTCTGAAGAGCGGATTTTTCAGGCCGGACTTTCCAATTCATGTGCACGAGCTAGGTGAGGCGAGGCTGAAGTTCAAGGGTTATGAAATCTGGAGCTTCAAAGTGGAACACGGAATCCCCGCTCTGGGCTATGTCTTCAGAGAAAATGACAGGAGGGGGAAGTTCCTCCCCGAAAAGCTCGCTGAGTATGGCCTGAACGAAGGCCCTCTTCTTGGAAAGCTTGAGCGGGAAGGTAAAATAGAGCTGAACGGCCGTGTAATTCGCTTGGAGGATGTCACTGGCCCGAAGAAGAGAGGGGTTAAGATCGTTTATACTGGCGACACAGAGCCATGCGGGAGGGTCAGGCTGTTCGGGGAAAATGCTGATCTGCTCATCCATGAGGCAACCTATCTTAGCCCAGAGGATAGAGGAGAGAGCTACCACACAACCGTGGAGGAAGCATGTGAGATGGCTGAAAAGTCAAAGGCTAAACTTTTAGCTCTCTTTCACCGAGCACCCCGCTACAGCTTTGAAGAGTACTTCTCCAAGGCGGAAGAGCTGTGCCGCTATAACTTTATAATACCACAGGACTTTGATGTTGTGAAGCTGAGCGGTGAGGGTTATGAGCTATCTTCGATATGTTAAGGTTATTGGGACGATGCATGTTTCTCCTGAAAGTAGGGAGAACGTTAGAGAGCTGATTCTTCGTGAAAAACCTCATGGAATTGCTGTAGAACTTGACAGACCAAGATTTCTCTCGATAAAATCAAAACAGAGAATGAATTTTGGGGACGCACTGAAACTTGGGCGCAGGGGGTTTTTCGCTTATATCCTTGCTAGGGTGGAGGAGAAGCTTGGGGAGGAATTTGGGATGATGCCGGGTGGGGAGATGCTGGAGGCCATAAATCTGGCTGAGAGACTAGGCATCCCTCTGTTCCTGATAGATGAAGATATCAATCTGATAATGACAAAGATTCTCAATGCACCCGTGAGGGAAAAGCTCATGTTGCTGTTTGAGAGTCTGGCAGTTTTCGTACCTGTGAAGTTAGAGGGGTCTGATGTTATGAGAGAGTACAAGGCTATGATGATGCAGTTCAAAAGAAGGTATCCCTACCTATACCGCGTTCTTGTGGAGGAGAGGAACGAAATCATGGCAAAAAACCTAGTATCAATTGTGGATTCTCTCAAGATGCATGGTGTTAAAAAGCCCCGTGTTGTTGCGGTTGTTGGTCTGGGACATAAAGCAGGCATTGAGCGAATTCTCAACTCGGAAAAAGAAAAACGTTTTATACCTACCTTGTAATATAATTACGGTGATCTCATGGAGCGCATGCATCTTAAATGCCCTCTCTGTGGGGGAACAGATTTTCAGGTTGAGGAGGGGAAGCTCGATAGCAAATGGGGCTTTACAGCCCACAAGGTCAAAATAGTCATCTGCAGAAACTGTGGCTATGTTATGATGTTCTACAAAGGAAGGACAATATGGGACTTCGACTGAGATACTGTCAGGATAATTATATCGGATTTACTATCAGCTCACGGGGTATCCTGACAGTATGTCACCTGATTTCGTTACATTTATATTTCTTTTTTCGAACTTGTATCGGGGGATAGCTATGGATGTAAAAGAACACCTTAGGAAAATGCTTCGTGTTGAGATTTTGGAGATTGAATATAAAGATGATGAAATAATAGTTTATGTTCCCAAGGATCAAGTAAAAATAGCAGTGGGCAGTGGAGGAACAGCAGTCAAAGCCGCTGAGCTTGTGCTCGGCAAGAGGATTGAGGTGAAAGGTAGATGAGCCTTTCGGGAATTAAAATAGAAGATTCCAAACAGCAGGAAATAGAAGACCTTCTGATATCTTTTATAGTTCTGGTGTTTGTTTTTTCGAATTTCGAAGCTAAGGCTATTCTTTATGTAGTACCAGCCGTTGTTACTGCATTTATCTTCCACGAACTCGCTCACAGACAAATAGCTAGAAAATATGGGTATGTCGCATTCTACAAAAGATGGGATTTTGGGATTATTCTCGCCCTTGGAGTTGCTATTTTAACGAAACTCACTACAGGGCATTCATGGGTGTTCGCTGCTCTCGGAGCAGTCTACATATACGCTCCCTATCAGTATTGGGAGGATAAAGAAGCTTATGGCAAAATCAGCTTGGCTGGCCCTCTAACTAATATAATCGTAGGAATAGTTGCTGGGGTTATTTCGAAGTATTATTTAACCCCCTATACAATTTCATGGGCAGTATTGAGATATACAGCGGTTGTAAACCTATGGCTAGCGTTTTTCAATCTCCTGCCGATACCTCCCTTAGATGGGTATAAAGTCTTGAGATGGAACACTGGCTACTGGGCTATAGCGATAGGCGTGGCTTACCTCTTTAGGAGCATACTTTAACACCTCCAGTGATATACGACGGGAAAAGTTAAATAGGTATGAAAAGACTTTTCATTGGTGATGGAGATGGAGTATAAGAAACCTCTTGGAATAAGTATTAATCTTGAGACAGGTGTGATTCCAGGTGCAAAAAAACTCGTTAGGCATCTAAGCGATCTAAAGGGATACTTCATCGATGAAGAAGCATACAATGAGCTTCTTAGAGAAGATCCTGTGGTTTATGAAGTCTACGCGGTTGAGCAGGAAGAAAAAGATGGAGATTTGAACTTTGCTACCACTGTTCTCTATCCGGGCAAGGTTGGAAAGGAGTTCTTCTTCACCAAGGGCCACTATCACTCCAAGGCGGATAGGGCGGAGATATACTATGCAATAAAAGGAACCGGTGGAATGCTTCTTCAGACGCCTGAAGGAAAGGCGGAATGGGTTCCGATGGAGCCAGGGGCTGTAGTTTACGTTCCCCCTTATTGGGCCCACAGAACAGTTAATACTGGTGGTGAACCTTTCATATTCCTTGCAGTATATCCAGCAGATGCCGGTCATGACTATGGTAGTATAAAGGAGAAAGGCTTCTCAAAGCTTGTCATTGAGGATAAGGGGAAAGTTAAAATCGTGGATAATCCGCGGTGGAAAACATAGCTCCTTTTCTGTTTTATTCTGAGTGATTCACGGAATATCGATAACGTTTATAAAAATTGGGCTGTTGTCAAGCACACCACTGGCGTCTTGGCAGTATACCCAAACCACCACAACTTTTATAGCTTTTCCCGGTATAACACCCCCGGTGATACTGATGTGGGATGAGCTATATTTCAGAGCTTTGGAGAGAGTAAAGGGGGCACTTCCCAGGATAAAAGGTGTTCTGCTGGCATACAACACTAATATTGATGCTATAAAGTATCTGAACCCTCAGGATCTGGAGGATAGGATTGAAAAAGCAGGAAAGGAGAAGGCCTTTAGGTACAGTGAGGAACTGCCCGAAAAAATCACCGAGGTTCCCCATCTTCTGGGTGGGATACTGTGGAGCATTAAACGGGGAAAGGCGGCAGAGCTGTTCGTTGAAAGTAGAGGGGTTAGGGAGTATATGAAACATTGGGGATGGGATGAGCTTAGGATGGGAGGTCAGGTAGGTATAATGGCGAATCTTCTTGGGGGAGTTTATGGAATACCCGTTATAGCCCATGTTCCGCAGATTTCAAAGTTACAGGCTGAGCTCTTCAAGGACGGCCCGATTTATGTTCCTAAGGTTGAGAATGGTGTGCTCAAATTCGTCCATCCAAAGGAGTTCAGTAGGGATGAAGAGAGCCTTACTCATTATATTTACGAATTCCCGAGAGGGTTTGAGGTTTTTGGAATTAAAGCCCCAAGAGAGAACAGATTCATAGGTTCTGCTGATGATTACAATCCGAATCTGTATATAAGGTCTGAATTCGAGGAGAACTTTGAAAAGATAGCTGAAGGGGTACAGTTGGCTATAATAAGTGGCTTGCAGGCTCTAACGAAGGAGAACTATACCCAGCCTTTTGAAGAGATTGAGAGACATCTGGAGATTCTGAATGAAAAGGGAATACCAGTTCATCTTGAATTTGCATTTACGCCTGATGAAACTGTCAGGAAGAAACTCGTTGATATCCTTGGCAAATTCACGAGTGTTGGACTTAACGAGGTTGAATTAGCCTCAGTGATGGACGTAATGGGTGAAAAGAAACTCGCTGAGCGGCTTATTGCTCATGATCCTGTCGACCCAATAGCAGTTGTTGATGCCATGATAAAGCTTGCTGAAGTAACTGGGATTCAAAGAATACATTTCCACACCTACGGCTACTATATTGCTC
>JAMOPD010000085.1 GCA_027064745.1 Thermococcaceae archaeon | reverse complement strand
TGCGCATTAAGAAAATCCACATCGACGAGCTCCCGCTTCCCGAGAAGTTTAAATCCGTTCTCAAAGCTGAGGGCGTTAACGAGCTCCTTCCGGTTCAGAGCCTGGCAATAAAGAACGGCCTCCTTGAAGGGGAGAGCCTCCTCGTGGTTTCGGCAACTGCGAGTGGCAAAACCCTCATCGGCGAGCTGGCCGGTGTCCCAAAGGCCATAAAGGGCCAGAAGATGCTTTTCCTTGTCCCCCTCGTCGCTCTGGCCAACCAGAAGTACGAGGACTTCAGGAGGAGGTATTCGAAGCTCGGCCTCCGCGTGGCGATAAGGGTTGGAATGAGCCGCATAAAGACCCGGGATGAGCTGGTTGTCGTTGACACGGGCATAGATGCCGACATCATAGTTGGAACCTACGAGGGAATAGACTACCTGCTGAGGGCGGGGAGGAAGATCGGCAACGTTGGAACCATTGTTATAGACGAGATACACACCTTAGATGACGAGGAGCGCGGGCCGAGGCTTGACGGGCTAATCGCGAGGCTGAGGAAGCTCTATCCGAGCGCGCAGTTCATCGGTCTCTCCGCAACCGTAGGAAATTCCGGCGAACTGGCGAAGGAGCTTGGCCTGAAGCTGGTGCTCTACGACGAGAGACCGGTGGATTTAGAGAGGCATATAATCATAGCGCGCAATGAATCGGAAAAGTGGCGCCACATAGCGGTCCTCTGCCGGGCGGAGGCGATGAAGAAGTCGAGGCAGGGTTACAGGGGGCAGACGATAGTCTTCACCTTCTCGCGCAAGAGGACGCACGAGCTTGCCGCTTACCTCACGAGCAAAGGCCTGAAAGCCAAGCCCTACCACTCCGGTCTGCCCTACAAGCAGAGAAAGCTCACCGAGATGGAGTTTTTGGCCCAGCGACTGGACGTGGTCGTTACAACGGCGGCTTTGGGGGCCGGCGTTGACTTTCCCGCTTCTCAGGTCATCTTCGAGAGCCTCGCCATGGGCAACAAGTGGCTCACCGTTCGGGAGTTCCATCAGATGCTTGGCAGAGCTGGGAGGCCGCTCTACCATGAGAAGGGAAAGGTTTACCTCATCGTTGAGCCCGGGAGGAAGTATTCCGCCCAGATGGAAGGCTCGGAGGATGAAGTTGCCTTCAGACTCTTGACTGCGCCAATCGAGCCCGTGATGGTTGAGTGGAGCGACGAACTTGAGGGGGACAACGTTTTAGCCCATTCCTGCATCTTCAATAGGCTCGACATCATCGAGGAGGTTCAGGAGCGTTGCTTGGGGGCCAACCAGAGCGCGGAAAAGGTTCTCGAAAAGCTTGAAGAGTACGATTTTGTTAAACTCAGAGGCAAGCTCGTGAATGTTACACCTTACGGAAGAGCTGTCAGCATGAGCTTTTTACTGCCAAATGAGGCCCAGTTCGTAAGAGAGAACCTCGGGAAGAAGCCCACCCAGTGGATAGCCGTCAAGCTCTTGCCCTTCGAGAACCTCTACCTGAGCGGAACGCTCCAGAGGGAGCTTGAAGGTGCGGTGAGAGGCAGGATAAGCGCCAACGTATTCTCACCGAGCTTTGCTTCCATCATTGAGGAGCTCGACAGGATCATCCCGGAGCTCAGTCCAAATGCTCAAGAGAGGCTCTTCACGATTTATCAGGATTTCTTTATGTGTGAAGAGAAAGAATGCACTGAGTATGCGATGCACAGAATAAGTGACCGCATCATAGAGCTGAGAAGAGAAGGGAGGCATCCAACTCAGATAAGCGAGTATTTCAGGAAGGTCTACGGACTGATAGTCTATCCCGGAGATATCTTTACGTGGCTTGACGGCATAATCAGGAAGCTTGAAGCAGTTGAGAGGATTGCAAAGGTGTTTAGGGTTAAGAATGCAGAGTTTGAGGCAAGGACTTTGAGGAGAGAGCTTGAGGAGGGGAGAAAGTTAAGAAGAGACTAATGGGTGCTCAAGTTATCAGGAGACTGAAAAACTTTTTTCAAGCTCTCTTTAACTTCCTTAATTTTATGAGGTTTTAATAAGCCGATTCTCTTTTTAACTAATTGCTTTTCAATAGTGAAGATTACGTAGGGCTTTACCAGGCTTGGATACATTGGTTGAGTTCCTGCGTATCTATTGACATCAGAGTCAGAGAGCAGAACGTTATACTCTCTAAAACCGCTCGATAAGTTTGAAGTTATCTGAACAGTTACAACGCTGTTGCTAGTTTTGTTGAGAACATCATTGGAAACTATCAAGACTGGTCGCAATTTCTTTTGGCGTAGATTTGTGAATGGAAACTCGAGGAGAACTATTTCCCACTGTTGGAGGTCTCTTTTAGGTTTTATCTGGTTCATAATCAATTCCTCCGTACTCATCCCAATATGCGTCAGCCCCAGTGTTCCAATCTTCTGCAAGAATTGGCTCCACTGCCCTCAGCATATTTTTAACATACTCCTCTTCCTTATCTGTTTGAAGGTACCTCTTTTTCAGCAGAAATTCTCTAAGAGCATCCTTAATAATCTCGCTTTTGTTGGAGTAAATACCTGCCTCAATTAGCTTTTCCATTTCTCTTGCAAGAGCAGGAGGTATCCTTGCAGATACTTTAACTGTCGTCGTCATTTGTCTCACCATTTAGTCCATTTGTCAGACAAATTAAAAAGCTTTTTCTCAGATCTGCAAAGCATGAATTAGTTAGGAATTAAATTCCTGCAGGCACACTCAAAATAAATGCAGTTTGCAAACAGCCTTTGTAATGTGGGAGAGTAAAATAATAAAACAAAACCCCAGCTCCCATCAAAATTAAAATTGGTTTGGATGCCTGTAGGAATACTAAGTGGTTGCTTATGTGTGAACATCCAACTAAGCACAATGCACAACTAAAAACATGATGGGAACGGGGTAAAACAAACTCAAAAATTAAGGTAGCCCGGTGCTCGTTGTTAGATTCTGAAAGAGTTCTTTAATGGGCTTTCCTGAGTTCTTTTCCAGCATTGCCACAAAGTCATTTAAATCTCCTTCCCTAAATCTGTATTTTTCAAAGAACTCTCTGAGAGATTGGAAAAATTCCTCTCTGCCTGCATACTCTTCAAGCTTCTCAAGAACCAAGGCTCCTTTATATGCACCAACGGCATAGTAGAGATTAATGTCTGTTTTCCATACTTTCCACACTTCTGTTAATGGAATGTCTTTTTCTCCGTAATTCGTTGCTTTATGATAAGTTGATATGTAGTAGTTTCTCAAAACTTGGTAATCCTCCTTGGAGCGATTTTGGACATATTTTAATGAGTAGTATGCTGGAAAGGCAAGATTGAACCAGAATTGGCTTATGTTCGTGTCAAACGTCACCGTTCCAGGAATCCACCAGTGTGCTATCTCATAGGTGTAGCCGTATCTGTACCTCAGCGGATTATGGGAGTATGTGAGTGTATCAAGCATTAAACTTGAAATGCTTATTCCCTTGAGATAGACAGCTTTAACTTTCCCATATCCCGGCTTTCCAAAATGTTTCACTCCGAACTCCAGAATCTCTGCGGTAAGGTTGGCATATTTCTCTGCAGTTTCATCGTCTATGTCCGTGTAGTACACCGTTAGGTATCCGTTCATGAGCTCCATCTTTTTGAATTCTCCAGCGAAGATTGGAATCACACCACCGAACCCTTGGGGGAATATATTAAGGTGATTAAAGCGTTCGTTTTTATTCAGAAAGAAGTCTTCTTTTCAAGGAGATTTGACTTGCTCCTTCAATTCATCAGCTTAGGCTTGAATATTCTTTTTATTGGGATTTTTGCAAAGCTTATAACAATTAATGCAAACATTTCACAATATGGCACCCCGAATTACTTAGACTATCTTCTCATTGGCTCAATAATCCACAACTTGGTATTTCTTCCGAGGGGTAGCATTTCTTCATTCGTTTTAGGCAGAATATTTCCAGTATTATACAATTCACCAGCTTCCTTAACAGCAATCTTCATCGGAATTAACGCTTGGCGAATTCTATGGAATTTGGGATTAACTTTGATAATAACCACGATTTATGTCATCTTTTTCGGATTAACAATCCATCTTAACTTTGGAGTTGTAATCGTTATCTTAAGCGGTGTTTTACTTATCTTTGCCCTCGATCTGTTTTCGGCAGGCTTTAGGATTGCTACTAAAGCAACGCAAGATCCATTAAACTGGTTCTTTAACATTACTGCCCAGCTTGTAAGCGGTTTGTATTTTCCACCTGAGGCTTTGCCGAAATGGCTTCAACCATTGTCAAAAATTCACCCGGAGACGTATATTCTCCAAATGGGTAGATTAACAATGGGTGGTGGATACTCCTTAAGACAAATTCTTCCAGATTTAACTAACATGTTGGTCATAACAATAGTAATGTTACTTTTGGGCTATTTAATGTTCTCTTGGGGCTTTAATAAAGCGAGAGAAAACTAATACTGTTCCTTAGAATAGAAGTTGACCTTGAGCATGTGTACAAGGTGGAATTAACTGAGTTAGAAAGAGATGTCTTGGAGTTTATACTCCAGAATGGAGGTGTTACTCAAAAGAAACTTGGCAAGATATTTGGAAAGGTTAAGACTTGCAGAGTTATTCAAGACTTAGAAAAGAAGGGCTTGATAGAACGAAGAAAGAAAGGAAAAACTTATGTCATACGGGTGATTTAAGTGATCGAGTCAGTTAACTTAACTAAATATTATCCCTCACCAATAAAATCGCTCTTTGACCTGAAGAGTTTGAGAGACTTCCTTGGAAAACCCAGAGAGAAAATTCCAGCCTTAATTGACTTGAATTTCAAAGTTAAGGAAGGTGAGATTTTTGGTCTTTTGGGTCCTAATGGTGCTGGAAAGACAACCTTTTGTAAGATTGCCAATGCTTTGGTGATTCCGACTCGGGGTAATCTTTACATCAATGGTTATGATTCAGTGAAGGAGCATGATAAAATCAAGGGCAGAATATTCACGATTTTTGGTGGGGAGAGGGATTTGTTTGGACTTTTTCAATGGCGTGTAAGCGTGGAGAAGAACTTGAAATTTATTGCAGAGCTCTGGGGGATTTCTAAAGTTGAAGCTGAAAAGAGGATTAACTATGCTTTGGAGCTTTTGAATCTCAAGGACAAGAGGAATGAATGGTATCAAAAGCTTTCTGCAGGCATGAGGCAGAAAGTTTATCTTGCACTGCCGCTAATAATTCAGCCTGAAGCTTTAATTTTAGATGAGCCAACAGTTTACTTAGACGTTTTTACAAGAAGAGAAGTCTGGAATGCCATTTTAGAACTCTCTAAAGAATTTAGAACAACAATAATACTAACTACACATAATTTGAATGAGGCTGAAGTGTTGTGCGATAGGGTTTTAATCTTTAATGAGAAGAAAATCGCTGAAGGCAAGCCGAAAGAATTAGTCGAAAAGTTCCAAGCCTTAAAAATAGATAGAAAGCTGTTGATCAAACTCAAGGGCAAAGTTGAAGTTGATGACTTTACCGGGATAACAGAGAAGATTAAAGTTTATACTCAAAACGGTTTCACGTACTTGGAAATCTACATTAAACAAGATTACTTAAAAGATATCCTTACGGTTCTGACAAATTATGACGTCATTGATATTCAAAACGAGGCAGTAACCCTCGAAGACGTATTCGCTCATGTGCGCTCATTAGATTCTTATGTTAACTCAAAAGTTGGGAAGAAAAGTTAAGAAAAGACTAACCTGCAATCTGTAGCACCATCTGAGCAGGATCCCTTATTGCAGGGCCAAGGCCAAGGATGTAGATGGCAAGATACCAGAAACGCCTCTCCTCTTCGTCTGGAACAAGTTTCTGGAGGCCGTAATAAACAATTACTAAAATAAAAGCTATCCATGGATAGTAGAAGTATGCACCAAAATGGCCCACAAGAATGTTTTCCAGCCAGTGAACCTCGCGATAGCCGTAGAAGTGTATAGCAACGACTGTTGAGCCCATATCATACAGATGAGCTAAAATAGGGTACAGGTAAAGCCTGTCAAATGACCTGTATTTGTAAATTACAAAAACAGGAATCCATGAGACAAACGTGTGAAGCAGGGTGAGCTCATAAGGGCGCCAGCTTTTAACATTTGTAACCAGTAGGTAGTTAACACCCAACGCAAGGACTAGTCCCCATGTCACCGTGATTCTGGGATAGGTTTTGAGTTTAGCATCGACTGCCAGCGCCGGAACTATGAGAAAAAACGCCGTGAAGAATATTCCCGGAGTTAAAATCCATGGATTTTCAGGCAGAACGCCACCATCCACAAGGGCCCTGGCCGTCGCACCAAAAATAACCATGGGAGTTACAGCCCAGAAAAGCTTTTCATCAACTTTAATCTTTAAGGGTTTGATTATATATCTATATGAACATACGACTCCAAAGCCGAAGAGAAATGCATACACAAAGGTGTTGTATGCGTTGTAGCCGCTTCTCGTGAACATCGGTTCCCAGAAGTACTGGTTGATGAAGTTCCACAATGATTCGAGCATCATCTCCACCGCTTACCCCTATCCCCCATGATTTAAAGAGTTTTTGGCACATTCTACAAAAGGGTCTTTCTAATTCCTGCACATGAACCTCAGAAGCACACTCCTGATGGTCTCTGGATGTATTCAGGGCACATCGTCTCCCATAACGCAGAGTTACTCTCCTTCAATTTCACACGTCTCCCTTGCATGTTCCGGAATTCTATGGCGCTATATATTAAAAGATGCAATTCCATGCATGCTAATCTCTCCAAAATCCACCTCTGGCGGTTCAGCTTAAATGAAAGAGCATCGAAGAAGGAGAAGATATAACCTACGACTGGCAGAAGTGCGCATCTGGTTGTTTATTCCAACGGTACGGTAAAAATACTCAGCGGAGCTAACAGCACCATCCAGACTCCGTATGAAACGGTAAGAGAAAAGGCATCTGCACGGATTATGCAATCTTAACACCAAGTCTGTTGCTTGCAATGAATTACTCACCGAAATCAACATGCTCAGGACATGCTGCAGCGGCCTATAAAATCGTCGGATAGCTCTTCATTATAGACCAGCATCTCTCTCCAATGGATTTGGGGGCATATTATCTCTACTAGAATGACACCATTAAATGCCACCGTGTATGAAATCCTGAAAAGAAATGGCACAGGGGATGTAAAAACCACCGGTATATTGAGCGGTGAGGATTTTCTAATTCATAATCTACTGGAAAAATGACCTTGAAACCATTTTCAGCTTTGGACAGCTCACTGTAATCCCTGAAGGAGGAGAAATTAGCCTTGAGGTATAGGGAGAGCAGAGCATGGACATACACCTTTCCAGAATTCGCTGGCTACCATAATCCAGCTTTCCACAAACAGTTTGTGCGCTATCTATAAAGGTAATTACGGATTCAGATGCCAGAGTCGATTTAAAGACCGGCTCCGCCTTCTGGCTGAGTATGAAAAATGAAAATGGAGCAACAAAGCTCACTATTTACACATGCAGAAAAGGTTAATTAACACTCATCTTGGGTATCTAGCTGTAAGAATGATTTTCGGACGATAATACCTGTACGCAGGAAAATAGGTAGATGAGCCATAATTAATACCTTCTGTACCTCCTTTTTCTGGGGTAGTTTCTTCTCTCATAAGCTTCACGCTCTGAATAATAGTCATATTCTCCCTGAAGCTCAGACTTGTTAATCTGGACTCCCGCAACCTGAGCTATGTAGCGGAGTTTTTTGTATTCTCCCGGCATTATAAAGGTGATTGCCTTTCCTTTCTTCCCTGCTCTTCCTGTTCTTCCAATCCTGTGGATATATGCATCAGGGTTCTGGGGAAGGGAGTAGTTGACCACGTGGGTTATGTCCCTAACATCTATTCCCCTTGAAGCAACATCCGTCGCCACGAGAATTTTTGTCTTCCTCTTCTTAAAGCGCCAGAAGGTACTTTCTCTTGCTCTCTGCGTCATGTCACCATTCAAGGCCTCTGCAGGATAGCCGGCGCGGGCAAGCTTTCCGGCAAGCTCCCTTGTTTCTCTCTTCGTCTGACAGAAAACAATGCCATAAAAACCATCCCCAAGTATGTCCTTCAGAAGGGAGAGCTTTCTCGCAGGAACAACCTCAACGTACTCATGCTCAACAAGCTCCGGAACAAGCTCGTCCTCCGAGGTTTTTATGAGCTCGTAATCGCTCATATAACGCTCTGCCAGCCGGATTATTTCTCGTGGCATCGTGGCCGAGAACATCATAACCCGCTTATTCCTCGGTGTCTCCCTAAGAATGGTCTTTATATCGTCTATAAAGCCCATATCAAGCATCCTGTCAGCCTCATCGAGGATGAAGTAACTGATTCCCTCAAGCCTTAAGGTGCCTCTCCTTATATGGTCAAGAACCCTTCCCGGAGTCCCAACCACGATATGCACCCCTCTGCGCAGGACTCTTATCTGGGGACCTATCGGCTGGCCACCATAAACGGCAAAAACCTTTATCTTTTTTCTTCCTCTAAGTGATTTTATCTCATCTGCAACCTGCAAGGCCAGCTCTCTCGTCGGTGTGAGAATTATAGCCTGTACTTCCCTTTCCCCTTCATCAATCATCTCAATGAGTGGCAGGGCAAATGATGCTGTTTTGCCGGTTCCGGTCTGTGACTGTCCTATTATATCCATCTCCCCTTCCAAAAGGCGGGGTATAACTTCTCTTTGAATATCTGTAGGCTCGGAAAAGCCCTTTCTGCGAACGGCATTCAGAGTGTTCTCTGAAAGCCCTAAAGCTTCAAAACTCATTTCTCTAACTCCTTCTAGTAATCTAAGCGTTTCTTCAGGACTCAAATAATCGAGAAGAACCGCGAATGTGAATGGCGGGCCGAGGGGGATTCGAACCCCCGACCACGGGATTAAGAGTCCCGCGCTCTAACCATGCTGAGCTACCGGCCCTCAGCCAATTATAACGGCTGAAATTAGTTTTATAAGCTTTTCGGTATGAGGTAATGAGAGTGTTAGGTAAGTTAAATCTCCCAGCATCCTCCTGAAAGTATGTTATGATAGTATCAAGACAAAGGATTAGCATTTGAGACCCCGTAAAATAGTAAAATTATCAGTATCCAATAGGCCATACTGTCAGGATAACTGTGAGAGCGCCTGATAATAAATCCAGAATAGGCCGGTCTGACTTCCTGACAGTATCCAATAAGTCACAGAAAGATTTATAAATGCCTTGGCACCGAAATAAATGCAGACGCGGGGGTTGCCGAGCCTGGTCAAAGGCGCAGGATTGAGGGTCCTGTCCCGTAGGGGTTCCGGGGTTCAAATCCCCGCCCCCGCACCATAGATCATCAATTAGCTGTTTTTTGACTTAAACCTTCAAACTCAATAGACCATATCTCAGTTCTCTCGCTTTTGCAATTTTTCTCAAAAGATTATTTGCAAAATAAAGTTAATTAAAAACTCAAAAGAAGGTCAATTTTCCCTCCTTAATAGCAGAGGAATCAAAGCCAACAGAATCAGGGCCGCAGGGCCGCAGGTTGACCCTGAAGTGCTGGTTTTTCCCAGAATCTCATCAGGTGTTTTGCCCTCGACCATGAGCTGTGTCCACTGGTCGAGCCACTTCTTGTAGTTCTGCTCTATTTCTTTCGGATCGAGCGTAACGAGTTTATTTGCTTTTGCAGCATACTTATATACCTCTGGAAGCTGAACATTCTTGTTTACTGGGAACATCCAGTTGTGAAGCGCTATCTCCTTCTGGAATTTCTCGCTTAGAACAAATTCAATGAACTTCTTAGCGAGTTCCGGGTGCCTGCAGTTTTTAACAATGCCAACACCCTCAATCTGTGGATAACCACCTTCTTTGAAGATTACAGCACCGATATTCGGCTCGCTGCCGTTTGTGTAGTAATACGCATCATAAGCGGGATCAGTTGCATAGCTCACAAACAGCGGAGCCTCTCCTTTGTCCCACATCTCCCAACCAGCATCCCAGCCTTTGGTTATCTGATATATGTTGGGCTTAAGCTTCTCCCAGAAGTAGAGCCATTTATCACCGTAAACAGCTATTGTCCAGAGGAGAAATGCCATTCCTGTTGAGCTGGTTCTGGGGTCTTCGATTATGATACTCTTCTTCCATTCTGGCTTGGTCAGATCATCAAAGCTCTGTGGTGGGTTTTTTACTTGATCTTTCTTATACACCGCCGCTATAAACCCATAATCAAAGGGCACGACATGATATGTGGGGTCAAAAATCAGGTCTTTCGGAACCACATTAATGTTTTTTGGTTTGTATGGCTCCAGAACATCCGCCTCAATGGCCTTGGCAAGAAGGTTGTTGTCAATCCCGATGACAACGTCGGCCTGAGGCTTGTCTTTTTCAAGTATGAGCCGGTTGAGGACTTCTCCAGCATCGCCAGCCGTTATAACTTTGACCTTAACACCATACATTTTTTCAAATTCTGGAATGGTTGCGTTTGCCAGCCCGTACGAGACAAAGCTGTCATATGCGTAGATTACGAGCTCGTTCTCCTGTGCTTTGACTGGATGCACCGTGCCCAACAGTGAAAGCACAATGATCAAGCCGAGTATCAAACTGGCTTTTTTCATTTTTCCACCCTCCACAACCGATTTTTAAATTTTCAAAAACCGGTAATATTATGAAGTTAAAAATATTGCGGACAGTCAACATGCTGTCAGGATAGGTCAAGCTTAATAGTACTGAATTTATTATCAGGCGCTCTCACAGTTATTCTGACAGTATCAATCTATTCGTCAGTGAAACAGCAGGTAAAGGAAGTATGCATATATCACCAGAAATAAAAAGGCAGACTTCCTCCCAACCCTGTTGTTCAACCTCAGGGAAACCGTGAGGATAACCATTGCAAGCAGGGCCAGAGGTAGGGTTACAGAAAACGTCTCTGAGTCGACCGGAATCGGCCTTATCAGCGATGCTACGCCGATGACAATGAGAATATCAAGTATGTCAGCTCCTATTATGTTGCCGACACTTATGTTGGGTATCCGCTTGAGAGTTGCCGTCAGGGAATTCGTTAGCTCTGGCAGTGAAGTTCCGATTGAAACCAGAGTTAGGCCTATAACTGCCTCGGAGATTCCCAAAGCCTCTGCTAGTGTAACAGCGCTGTTAACGACCAGTCTGGCACCGACAACCACGACAATACCACTCCCAAGAAGGATAAGGATATCTCTTTTTGGCTCCCCTTCTCTTTCACTGACCTCTTCAAGTATCATGTGCTTCCTGTAAAGATAGTAGAGAAATCCAAAGTATATCAGAATCAGACTGAAGCCGTCAAGCCGGGATATTATACCATCATGCATTATTAAAGTCGCATAACAGGTTACAGCAACGAGAAAGAGGGAATTTTCCCAGGCAGTTTTATCAACTTTCAGAGGCATTATCATCGCAGAAATTCCCAAAATAAGTGCAATATTTGCCAGGGCACTACCTATGGCATTGCCCAGAGCAATACCGCTCTCTCCTCTGTATGCTGCCAGAGCTGAAACTGTAACTTCAGGAAGTGTTGTAGCAATGCTCGCAAGAACGAGGGCAATTATAAACTCGCTCACCCCAAAATCCTTAGCAGTCCGGCTGGCGGCCTCTACAAATAGGTCACTACCCTTAATGAGAAGAACTAGACCTATCGCAAATAATATTAACTCAAGTATCATTGTCATCATTAATACCCTGACGGTGGCACTTTAAAAGCTATTTGGTTTCTCCTTCATGGATTCCTTCCATTGTTATAACATAATCCGCTGCATTTTGCAGAGCTACGCTGAACCCAGGCTCAACTCCTATAACTATAGCCTCCTTTCCTTTTCTTTTTGCCTCGCTTATTATGGGGAGAAAATCAGCATCACGAGTTGCTATGGCAATTGCTTCAACATCTGAATTGTATATGAGCTCCATAGCCTCTATAGCAATCCTTACATCGGTATCTCCAGCGACTATTATGGGTTCAAAACCCTGGTTAACTACAGCTTCTATCAGGCCCTGTGGGGCATACTGATTGAGAACGACCTTAGCCACGCGGATGTTCCCTATTCTCTCAAGAGCCTCCTTAATATCCTCCAATCTAACACCAAACTCTTTCCGCAGTATATTTGGACCATCTATTATTAGGCCTATAGATTTTTTTGGTACTTTTTTAACTTTTTTTGCCGTTTCTTTCTCCTTTCCTTTCTCTTTTTCAGGTTCTCCTCGTTTTAATATCCGAAAAATTGTATTCTTCACTCCCTATCACCTCTTGGATTCCAGGATTATTGTATAATCCGCCGCATGTTTTAAAGCAGCACTAAATCCCGGTTCCACTCCAATTATAACTGTCTCCTTCCCTTTTTCTTTTGCCTTGAGTATTACAGGCAGAAACTCTGCATTTCTGGTGGCGAGAGCAATAATATCAATATGTGGATTATAAATCTCCCTCATTGCCTCGACAGCCAGTTTAACCCCTGTTTCTCCTGAAACGATTACAGGTTCAAAGCCTTGGTTAGCCACAGCTTCTATCAGGCCCTGTGGGGCATACTGATTCATTATGACCCTTGCTACCCGAATATTTCCGAGCTCTTCGAGGGCTTTCATTATGTCCTCAAGCTTTACTCCAAACTCCTTTCTCAGAATATTTGGGCCGTCTACGAGAAGAGCAATTTTTTTGCCTCTCTGAATTTTCAGTTTCATCGTAGCTATGCCCCTTACTCCGCCTTTTGTTATAGCAATTATTTTTTCCCATCCACCAGGCATATGCGTCACCGGTGCAATCGATAAAAGTTCAGATAAATTAAGCACCCAAAGTATAAAAGGTTAAAGGTTAAAATAGTGCTTACTTTAGAATTCTTTTGTAGTAATACCAGAGACCCCTGATAATATCTCTAACCTCTATCATGGTGAATGTTTCTGTCCTGCCTATCAGGTTAGCCGCCTCTTCCCAGCTGTGTGCCTGGAGCACCCTGTAAATTAAAAGCCTAATTTGCCTTTCATCAAGATAGGGCTTCATCCAACCGTCAAGAAAGTAAAGCTTAACAATGGGCTTAACTGCATCAACAACTGTATCATAAGTGAGAACCTTTCCTGTAAAAGCATCAAGGCGTTTCTGCTGTATTTCAGTCAGGTAAGTTGGATATTCAACAGCTTCTCCGAAGGGAGTTTCAAAAAGCCATCTGGCTATTTCGGGCTCTAAGTCCCTGTGTGTGTCCCCAAGCCACTCCGTCAGCCTTATTCTGAATTCATCGTTTGCGATTTTTATTATCTTCCTTGCTTTTTCGCTTATGGGCTTTAGAACTATGGCGGTGTATTCTCCGCTGACGGGATTTCTAGCAGGACTGAGGTGCACAACAGCAAACCCATTTCTAACCCAGAACCTTATCAGCTCTTCACTCGCCCCAAATCCTGAGCCTACCCAATCCAATCCCTTCTCTCTAGCCTCTTTTTCGAGCAGCTCAAGGGCCTTACTTCCTAGCCCCAGATCCATTGCATCTGGATGCGTTGCTATTCTAACTATGCGGTAACCCTTGAGCTTTGCAAACTCTTTAGCCATGTGGTGTTTGACCATCATATCTGGGATAATGTTGCCTCTCGGTTTGTAACCTTTTGCCATTTTGTCTATGACCTTTTTTGGTATGTTCCCTTCCTTAGCTATTTGCACAGCTGTCACAATCTTGCCGTTCTTCAAGCGAAGAACCCTCGCTTCATGATGCGGAGCATCTGCTAAAAGAGCCACATCACTTGGCCTGTTGCGGTAGTGAGCCAGCACATAGATGCCTACAAAGTTCCTTAAATCCTCTCTATCGTTTTCAAACCAGTCATCTAAATCAGGCTCTTCGAAATAGACCTCTTTTTGCTTGATGAGTTCGTAATCATTTTCTGTGAGCTCAACAGGTTCAGCATCAAGCAGGAGAACATCAAAGAGCCACTTCTCAATTGGGTCATTATCAGCATAACGAATCGGCTCGTCCATGTGGAGCTCCCTGAATTCTCTCTTTTCCCGAGCTTTCTTCAAAAACTTCACAGAAAATCCTCTTCCAGCACCTTCATAGCCATGAATCGTTGAGGAATAAACAACACGAGGTTTGTTTAGGTACTTATGGAGTATTGGGACATGTATTCCAGCGGCTTCATCCAAAACATAGAGGTCTGCGTTCTTTTTATATCCCTCAGTCGGAAGGTAATAGCGCATTCCTATCTTTCTTGCATAGAGCTCCCTGATCATGCCGTGCTCCTCAATGACCTTAGGCTTGAAGCCGAGCTTTTCAAGGCTTTTCTTCGCAAAGCGGAACAAACTCTGAACATTTTCAAGCTCTGGAGCGGTTACAACTATTCTAAAGCGTTTTTTCATTCTGAGGGCTAAACCTATTGATGCAATTCCCACACTGACGCTCTTTCCTCTTCCTCTGTCGGCTGTAAGCACAACCATGCCCTCATTCTCCACCAGCTCCTCAAAAGCCCTGAGAACCTCAACCTGTCCGTTTGTTAAACACAGCTCATAAAGTTCTCCGGGAAATACTGTTTCCACAGGAATCTCTACTTTGCTTCTTGCCTTCAGTTTTGCCTGAGCTTTTCCCTTCTCCGGCTTTTTCCGGATTTTCCCGTTCTCTGTGATAATGTAGATTCCATCATATTCCGTGAGCTTTCGAATTAACCGCCTGTTGAATCTTTTTTTTACATCATCAATGGTGTAAGGTGGAGTAACGAGGCTCTTATGAAAGCCGGTCCACATATTCCTCCACTTCTCAAACGGATGTGTCATCACAAATATTAGACCTCCACCTCTAACCGTTTCAATTATCCTTCCAAGGTCATTGGGAGAGAAATCATAGCTCAAATCAAGGACAAGGAGGTCGTAGGTTCTCCCGAGGATGTCACGGCTGTGTTTGAAGGTAACCGCCTTAACCTCAGTCCCTTTAGCCAAGAGGTCGAAGTGCTTTCTAAACGCCTCGTAGCGCTTTCTCCCAAAAGTTTCTTCGCCGAGCGCGTCGGTTGCATAGAGGAGCTCTATCTTATCCTCACTTTCATCCCTAAGCTTTTTCTCTTTAAGCTCGCCAATGATTGAACTTAAAACCTTGGCGGAAGCTCCAGCCAGGATTCCTGCTAATTCAGCTTTTTTAAGAGTATCGCCCTCAATTATAATCATTCGCCTGTGAAATTTCTCCAGAGCTTGACTTAACGCTGTTTCAGTGAGCTTCAGAATCCCATCCTTAACATTCTCGCTTTTAGCGTACTCTCTCACATCTTTTTCAAAGCGAACCTTGACGGTCATAGTAATCCCTCCCAAAGTAGAGAGGATAAGGGACTTAAAAAGGTTAGGAACAAGGATATATCTAATCTTTGGAAGTAGCTAGCTTTGTTATTTCATCAATGATTTCCAATATAAGTTTCGGATTGGGCACCCAAAATTCCTCGGGAATTCCTACATACCTACCTCTATACTCGGAGGGCAAGTCAAATTCCGCCTCAAGAAGCTTTTTTGCAATTATATCAGCTACAACATTTCCAATGTCATTGTTATTTATCCATCCAAAACTGACTTGAATTGCTCCATATTCAGCATAAACTGTCAATATGCTTCTGCCATCACTAATTAACGGATTGGGCGGTACTAAATTTATAGAGCCTCCTCTCGATTGCCCAGCCCTTATGACCCATCTTTTTTCCCGAGCGTGTTGGTATATAACTTTAATCGCTTTAGCTCTCTCCGGGAACTGGGCATGGAGTTCGGTCTCCACATAGTTCATAAAACTTTCAACCGTCCATTTTTTCCGAGTGGTTCCAAGTTTCTTTTCAGTGCTTTCCACCCCAAAGAGCTTGGGAACAAATATCTCGTATGTCTTATCATCATCACTGAGCTTATAATAATCAAACTCCAATGCATAAACGTCAAAGGTGGAATGGGACTTCAAGAAGCGGATTAACGTTTTCAGCCTTGTATCCAAAGAGTCCATGGCCACGATAAGCTTGAAATTACCTTCGCTGAGGTTCCTTGTTATATTTGAGAGTACCTCATCACTCGTGTCTATGCCAAGAACCTCCACGAATTTATCTGGATTCCCTGAGTACTCTTCCCATAATGCGGCAGCATAGTCCAGAATCTGGGCAAGAACTTTCCTTTTGTCAGCATTCTTGGAAAGCTTAGTTTCAATAATGTAGATATCACCAACGTTGTCAATTGCTATGATATCAATAGGGCCTGAGGATGTTCCAAACTCTCTTATCGTCACAATAAAATTTCTACTTTCTGAATGAATTTCCTCAAGGGGATAAGCTCTGGATTTTCAGCTATGTAGTTCTGAAGATAAATCTCATTTTCAAAGTTAGATTCATCCACCCGTATAACCATTTGTCCATTTTTTATGATAAGAATTGTCATAATAGTCACCCTCAATAGTCTCCACGGAAAATATTTAAGCATTGCTGCTATCATTCCAACTCGATAATCATCGAAACGCTAAGCTTTTATACGAAAAAGACCCAGTTAACCCGGTGGTTTCTGTGGTTAAAGGCATAACCGAGAAAGACCTCGGAAAGTTCAAGCTCGTTGGGAATATCGACGCCTTCAGGCGGAAGGTGGTTTTTCAGGTTACCGCGATAAGCCTCGAAAAGAACGAGTATTTCTCCCAGCTCTACCTCTATGACGGCAGAAAGGTTAAGCCGTTCACCGCGGGTAAGAAGGATTCCAGCCCAAGATTTTCCCCGGACGGGAAGCTGATAACCTTCACATCAAAGCGCGACAAACGCGAAGAGGCCGAGCTTTACGTCATCCCAACGGACGGCGGTGAGGCAAGGCTTTTAGCGAAGTTCAAGTACGGAATCAGGAACCTCCGCTTTACGGAAGACGGAAAGGCCATAGCGGTCGTTACTCCGATAGACGTCGAGAAGAAGCCCAAAGAAGATGTCCACGTTATCAAGGAGATTCCCTTTTGGTTCAATGGTGTCGGCTGGGTCTACGGGAAGAGGAGCGTCGTCTATCTCGTTGACCTCGGGACGGGCAGGAAGAGGCGCGTAACGCCGAAGAAGCTCGACGTCTCGCAGATCAGGTTCCATGAAGGGAAGCTCTACTTCATCGCCCAAGAAGACCGCGAGAAAAAGCCGATGGTCAGCGACCTCTATCTGCTGGAGGGCAGGAAGGCGAAAAAGCTAACTCCAGGAAAGTGGAGCGTGAGCGACTTCATTCCCCTCGACGACGGCACTTTCATCCTCAAGGCCAACACCCGCGAGCACGGGATTCCAACAAATACGCACATCTACCACTACAACCCAGAGACGGGCGAGATGAGGAAGCTCACCGCGGAACTCGACAGGGCTGCATACAACTCCCTCAACAGCGACGTCCGCGGAAGCCAAAGGGCCGAGCTTGTTTTCAAGGACGGTTGGATTTACTACGTGGCAACGGACGGTCCGAGGGCGAACCTCTTCCGCGTGAATCTTGAGAGGAAGATAGAACGCGTCATCGGCGACGATAGAAGCGTTGAGAGCTTCGCAATCGGCGACTACATAGCATTCACTGCCCAGGACGCGGTCACTCCAACAGAGCTCTACATTTTTAGGGACGGGAAAGAGAAGAAAGTTAGCGACTTCAACGGTTGGATAAAGGAGTATAACCTCTCCAAGCCGGAGCACTTCAAGGTTAAGGCAAGCGACGGCGTCGAGATAGACGCCTGGATAATGAAACCCCCTGACTTCAAAGAAGGGAAGAAGTATCCCGCTATCCTTGAGATTCACGGGGGGCCGAAGACGGCTTATGGCTACTCATTCATGCACGAGTTCCACGTTTTGACTGCCAAGGGCTTTGTTGTGATATTCTCCAACCCGAGGGGAAGCGACGGCTACGGCGAAAGCTTTGCAGACACTAGAGAGCACTACGGCGAGAGGGACTA
>JAMOPD010000084.1 GCA_027064745.1 Thermococcaceae archaeon | reverse complement strand
CATCTCTTCGGAGGATGCTGACTTCTCTCTTCAGGCCTTCTTTAAACCCCCTAACCTCAAATATATCCTCCATAGGGACATCAAAAGAATATGAAAAGGAAACCCTCTGCTTCTCCTCCCTGGTGTTTCTGAATATCAGCTTTTCTAGGTAGGACTCCCTAAGGACCCTCTCCCTTGTAAGAACAACCCTGCCGATATAATGTGTGATGCTCTCATTGAAGGCCTTTCTGACTACCATCACGCTTTTAGAGTCGAATCTTAGTCTAACATCCCGGAGTACCCTTGTATCAAAGGCATAAAATCCCTGCTTCCCCTGCATATCCCCTTTCTCATCCGAGAACACAAATGCTCCGTTGTATGCCAGCACTCACATCACTCTCAGGAACTCCCTGATTTCCGCTTTTTCCTCTTTATTAGCCTCCACAGCTTTGCCACAAACCTGAGCTCTTCCCCGCTCACATCACTCTCAGGAACTCCTTGACCTCCGCTTTTTCTTCCAGGTTTATAGCTTTTATTCCCCATAGCTTTGCCACAAACCTGAGCTCTTCTCTAAAGTCCCCTGGCACAGCTGAGAGGTGGTTTGCACCCATAATGCTTATGAAAGTGTTTTTGTCAAGTGGATTCTTTATTGCTGTGTGCGGCCACTGTTTGCCCCACTTGAGCTTTTCTTCGATCTCTTTGCCTATTTCAACCCCCTCCGCAAGGAAATATAGCAGGTAGTATTCTCCCCCAACTCTGATGAGTCTTGCCACCGTTAGCTCTGCTTTTGGAGTTCTATATGTTAGAGCACCACCGCTTGCTCCCTGGCATTGTCCCTGTATAATCGTAGCTTTCATATTCTCCTCTGGATTTTCACTCAGCTTTGCATAGTAGAGTGAAGCCGCACCGCAGTTGGCTATCATGACTATCTCATCGTCCACGTACTTTATATCCCCAAAGAGGGATGGCTTTCCGCTCAGATAGAAGAGCAGGGCTGAGCTGATAGTTCCTTTAACGTCACCTTCGCATGTCGTAGGAATTACCTCCTTCTCGCCCTCGGCATCGAGGTTGAATGGGAACAAAGCAGGAATTAAGCATGCAGTAACGCCGTAGACTTCCGATAGCTCTGGCTGGCACTTGATTGAAACCGCAGCAACTTCCTGTCTATGTTCTTTATATATCTCCTTCGCCGCGAGGTAGAGAGCAATCTGCCTTCTCAGGGCTTCCTGCGTTAGCATAGAACCATCAAACTTAACATTGCTATTTTTAAGAAGCCACTTAAAAAACTCCTCAATTTTTCCATCTTCAGAGCTGAGCAGTTCTTCAGCTTTCTTGACGATAAGGTACTGGTCGAGCATAAGAAAGTCACCAATGAAACGTTTAAGCCTTGGCAAATCATCCATTAGATGCTCCATTCCAAGCGTATATGGTGCCCCAAAGAGGAGAAGCGACTTCCTAGAGAGTTTCGAGACTGCTTCAACAGCTCTTGCCCATGCCTTGACCTTGTTTAAATCTCCTTTTATACGGGTGTGATGGAGTGCGTGATAATTAACGGCGCTCTCCCACAGAGAAGCTCCAACTGAAGTTATGCACGTTGAGCCCGCCCATGCTGGATCATCGTCTGTATAGAGGAGAAGGGGCCTATTTACTTCTTTTGCCAAGAGAGTGACTAAATTACTCTCCGTCCAGTGCCACATACCAATAATTACACCACTTACTCCATTTCCACTTATCATTTTTGCGGCACTAAATGCATCGTTCTTTGAGTCTATGCCAAAGTTCTTTCCATCCTCAAAGTCACTATATTTACCAAGAGCATCATTCACGTCAAAAACTTCAAATCCACTTTTCCTCAATGCCTTTATTAGGCTTAGATGCTTCTCCATTAGAGCTTTCTCCCGCTCAATGGAGAGGGAGGTTTTCCTAGGGTCCGTATAAGTGACAACAGCGAGCATCTTTCTTCACCCCTTTACAGCTCCACTCGTATATCCCCTTATTAAATATTTCCCAAGGGCAATCATGATGAAGAGTGTGGGTATTGCAACTATCAACGCCCCTGCCATCTGGATGTTCCAGTTTGCTACAAAGCTTCCCTTCAGGTTTGCAAGTTTAACAGTTGCTGGCATTGCCTCTTCTCCCCTTGTCAGCACAACACCAAAGAGATAGTCGTTCCAGATGTTTGTAAATTGATATATTGCAGTTACAACAAACGCAGGTATTGAAATCGGAAATACTATGCTTGTGTATATCTTCAGGGGACTTGCACCATCGACTTTTGCCGCCTCAATGAGCTCATCTGGAACCTCATAATAGTAGTTTGTGAATAGCAGGGTTGTTATTGGAACTCCATAAGCTGTGTGTGTCAGGATCATCCCGAGGATTGTGTTGTAGAGGCCTAGTTTTGTTATAATCCTGAGCAGAGGTATCAGAATTGACTGATAAGGCAGAAATATACCAAGAGTTATGAATATTAGGAGCTTTTTAGATGTTGACCCTTTCAGAAGCTTTGCAAGTACATAACCGGTTATTGAGCCTATCATAACCGAAAAGATTGTGGCAAATGTTGTAAAGAGCAAGCTATTCAGGACAGGCTTCTTCAACTCAGAAAAAGCGGCTTTATAGGCACCAAAGTAAGGAGGTAGCACAAGCTGAATTGGAGTTGTCATCGTAACTTGCTTGCCTGTTTTTAATGAAGTTGTTATTGCACTCCAAAAGGGGAGTAAGTAGACGAACATGAAGAATATGAGAACAATATAAAGAATCAGCCTCTTTGTTTTCATTCTTTTTCACCCCCGTAGCTCCAGTAGAGGTAGGGTAGAACTATTGCAAACGAAAGCAAGAGTAGCACTGTGGCTATGGAGGCTCCATAGGCAAATTTTGTTTTTGCAAATGTCTCCTTATACATCTCAACAGCCAAGATGAAGGTAGAGGTTCCGGGGCCTCCAGAGGTAAGAACCCAGATGAAATCGAATGCTTTGAGCGAGAATACCATTAGCACTACGAACGCACTAAGGGTAGGCTTCTTGAGCTGGGGAATTATGACGTATCTATAAAGCTGCATGGGAGTGGCACCATCTATAATTGCGGCCTCATACTGTTCGTTTGATATTGATCTGATGCCTGCCAGATAAATGACCATTGTGTAACCTGAGAACTGCCAGATTAAAGCAAGAATCACTGCATAGAGCGCTACATGGGGATCAGTAATCCAGTTGCTCTTAAGAAAGTCCAGATGTAACATGCTAAAAAGTGTGTTAAGCACTCCATCGGACGGATCATACATCCATGCCCAGAGTGTTGCTGTAACCACAAACGAGAGGGCAAAAGGCAGAGCATAAATTGTTCTAAATCCGTTTTCAAATTTTATCTTTCTATCAAGGAGGATCGCGAGAAGAAGACCCATGAGAAGGGAACCTGGAACGAACAGAATTATTAAAATTATGTTGTTCTTAAACGATGTCCAGAAAACGGGATCATGAAAGAGAATCCGGTAATTCTCAAACCCAACA
>JAMOPD010000083.1 GCA_027064745.1 Thermococcaceae archaeon | reverse complement strand
GACCCCTCGCAAGAAAGCGATATTTGACCATTCTCCATGCAATAGCCCGCGGAAGGAACACTTGGAGCGAGTTGAAGATGGAACTCGAAAAAGCGGAAAAGCGCGAGATAACGGATGCAACCCTTGCAAGACTCCTTAGCGCTCTTCTCAAGGCTTCGTTTATAGAGAAAAAGGTCAACGGCAGGAACATCACCTACCACATAGCTGACCCCGTACTTGAATTTGCATTGCGGAGATAAATTATCTGCGGAACCCTCGTCTCTTGCGTCATCGCGAAATTTCAGGGACGTGGGACGCTAGTCCTTCAGAACTCCTTGCTTGCACAAAGCTTGACCCGGAGCAAAGTTTGTGACCAAGAGTGTAGTTGAAAATGGTTTACACAACCAAACTGTCATTTTAAGCTGGAATTTGCATTTCACAAGCATCAAAACATGGGTTTGATTCCAAAAGCGCTCCAAAGGAGCGTTGGGAGAAGTAAACCCACTCAAACAAAGCAACTTCAAAAGGAATTCCCACCAAAACACACGTTCAGAAGCACCTTAAAAAAGAATCACCAACTTTGATGAAACTTTTCATTTAGCCTTTAAGAAAGGCTGGCAAAAAGAATGCCCTTATCCCCAAAAGAGCAAAAAGTTAGTCGTGCACTTAGGAATAGGGCGATTTCAGAGCGAGTTTAACTTTGAATATGATGTTTAAGATAGTTTCAGCTCATTTTTGGCGTCCTCTGGACGTTGTTTAGAAAGAGAAACACTTACAAAAGAGTACCGTCGAAAAGAAACTCCTTCACAATCGTCAAATTTTAGAAAGCTTGCTTTGCAAGGGCTGTTGTGGTGGGCCCGCGGGGATTCGAACCCCGGACCTCCACCTTGTCAGGGTGGCGTCATAACCAGTCTAGACCACGGGCCCGCCCAGGGATGGTGGACCGGCCGGGATTTGAACCCGGGGCCTCCGCCTTGCCAAGGCGGCGCTCATACCAGGCTGAGCTACCGGCCCACTCCCATGACGCCATAACTCCATCATCGGAGCGAGTTTATAAATCTTTCGGTGGCTTTTATATGGAAAATTCAGAGATATCCAAACTTCTCTGGAATGTGACGATTCCTAATAGCCCTCTTAAAATAAATTTCTGGAAGCTTTTTCCTAATTATTAGAGTCTTGACACTTCTGTCTCGACTCTTGCCTTCAAGTTATGATGAACTGCAACCTTTTGTCGATAGAGAATCAGGCTGGTGTGTACTTGGATACCCATCTACCATTAAGATGGCCCTTCTATCTTTAGTCGTCGAGGTAATCAAACTTCTTCAAGATGTGGAGGATTCCCTCGACTCCCCCTTCACCGTAACTTCTCTGAGTAATATAGTCTGCCCTGCTCTTCAGGCTTTCAGGGGCCTGGGCAAGAGCAACTTTATACCCCACGACATCAAAAGCTGCTAAATCATTCTCCCCATCCCCGATATGAGCAACCTCGTCCGGCCTTATCCCCAGTATCTCGCAGGCTTTTCTGATGCCGTTGCCCTTATTCACCCACGGCTGCTTTACATGAATTGCAAAACCAGAATCAACAGCCTCAAGATTCAGATTGAGTTCCTTTATGAGTTTCCTGACAGCTTTCACTGGGACGGTTCTTCTCAGGACAAGCCCAGCTTTTCTCTCCCCATACTTCATGGTATAGCTCATTTCGGCCTCAGGATAGCGCTTTTTCAGCTCGCTCCACAAGATTGCGCTCTCTCCCATATCTCCGAGGTAAATCCTGTTGTCCCCCTTGCAGTCAGCCACAACACCGCCATCTTCTGCTATTATCGGCCCGCTCGTCCCTATTAAAACACTCGCTCCCATTGCAAAGCCTGCGGTATTGCCGGTGACGAGCATTACCTTAACACCCAGCTCTTCAGCTTTTCGGATTGCCCTTAAAGCATCCTCATGTAGCCTTCGATCGGGGTATGTTATCGTGCCATCGATATCAACCGAGATGACCTTTATCATAACTCCCACCTCAGTGATCTTTCATAATCTCCCTCAAAAGACTTGTGGCATAAACTCCTTTGGGCAGGAAGAACTTAAACCCTGCACTTCCATCTTTTAGAACGCCATATCTGAATTCCTTCGGCCTTATCAAAAGCTCCCTTCTTCCCCCCGGCTCTGCCATGAGCTTCAGGCTCTTCATCCGAAACTGTTCGATGGAAATTCCTTCTTCCTCCAGAATTTCCTCTTCAATTCTACCTGGTGTGCCCCTTGCTTTTCTCATCAGGTAACCGAAAATCGGGCCTGTTACCATAGCCTCTCCTCCTCTGATCTTTTCATTGACGAATTCAATGTTGCTTTCAGTCACACGGTATGTTCTGTCCCTGAGAGGAATTCCGTTCTTTATTTGACAGATAATATCTCCTACCAAAGCCTCGTTCAGAGGTAGACCTTCTTCAATCCTTCTCGAAAGAATCCTGTTAAACAGGTAAGACTGATATGAGTGTATGAAGATTCTCATTATGGGATTAGGGAGAACAGCAAATGCTTTCTTCCAACTCCCTGTTTTCTTATATCTGTACAGCATGGCTCTTTCATATCTCAAGAATCTGGGAAACTCCTCTAGAGCTTTTTCAATGTTGCGACTTTCGAGGAAGTTCTTTCTAGCTTTATCTCCTTCCATGTCTCCGCTGTACTCCCCGAGGAACTTTATGGCGGCATCTTCGAATTTCCCCTGAAGAAGAAGCTTTCCAACCTCATGGTTGATTACTCTCCTCTCACCAAAGCGCTGGTATCCAAAATAGTTTGGGAAGCCGCCCTTTTCCTTAAGGTCTGAGAGAATATCTCTTATCCTCTCAAGCAAGCTACTTCCCCCAAAATTTGGCTTCCTGACGATGATTCTAAACTTGTTTCCAAGAAGAGTGCCGAGACGTAGCCTTTTCCCGTATCCTACAAATTTCAGCTCAATGTCCCGTATTTCAAGGGAATCCCCCAAATTTTCATTCCTGCTGCATATGCTTATGTACTGGAATGTTACTGCTTTTCTATCCTTTGTCCCGGCAAATCCAATTTCTCTGTAGGGGATTTCCAGTCTCTTTGCTATTTCTTTGATTGCAGCCATTGTATCCCAGTTTCTCTTTTTAAGGCGGTAAATCAGACAGCTGCCGCTCTTAAAGATATTCTTTGGAAGAACCTCTATTACAATAAAATCCTCGGGCTTTTCTTTAATCCTCCCTCCAATGCCAGGAGTTTCACTTAAATGTTTAAATTGTCTGAAAAACTGTCGGTAGTCCATTTATGTCACCGTAGAGCATCCATAAATTCTTGAAAGGATTTGCAACTATTGGATAAATCTTCGAAATTTAGTTTGCTTACATACTTAGGGAGCTGACTCTTCTTATATCCAACTTTCCTCTTTAAGGCATCAGAGGGTTTAGAATCCCATTTAATGTCTAAGCTTTTACAAATCCATTCTTCAACTTCATACTCAAAGAGAACTATCTTTATGGGAGTATTTGTTTTCGCAGGGATATGGCTT
>JAMOPD010000082.1 GCA_027064745.1 Thermococcaceae archaeon | reverse complement strand
GTTATATATAATTTATCTGCATTTAATAGAGGTCATGACCGTTACACCATTAAAACTTGCCCAGGAGATAATAGAAAAAGAAGAGAACAAAAGTGACTATGTTCCTGTTGGTGATATGATTGACAAGTTTAAAATGGTATCTGAGTTATTGACTATCTCTTTAAAAGACACAACATTACAGCATGATTCGGAAGATATACTTAAGCAATTACTGAAACTATTAGAAAAATATCAGCCAAATAAGGATTTAGAAATTTCTGACGAGATTATACCACTCACTCAAATATTCGAAATGCTGGATTCTACAATAATCACATTAGAAAATACCGGACCCATAGTTCCTTTAGACTCCATTAAAAACCTAGTGGAAACCCTGAGCAGAGTTTATACTGACTTATTAATAAGACATCACAAAGAGTTGTCTGATATCAACCAAGATGACTTAGTATTGGAAAGAATCCATCGGTTACATGAGACATTTTATGACATAATCACTAGGCTAAGTATGATATACTCCACGAGCTTTTACAAAATATACTATAAAATTTTCAGGAAACACATACTTAGCCAAGACGACATCCCAATAGAACATATTCAAATATTAATGGAAAAGACTCTAACATACCTTAGACGTTCAGAATATCTTGATCAAAAAGACTCCATCTCTTGGGCCCCCAGAACATCGGCCGCAGTTTCAGGGATGGATTTCATTTTTGAGCTTTTAAGTGAGCTAAAAGAGGAGGAGCTGAAACAACTTCCCAGCAGCTCAATAATGAAACTTACGGAGACTATACAGAAGATCAAATTATTATTGCTCCCCTCCACTCAAACGTATGGAGTTACCTATCCCATAATTCCTGGAGAAAGAAAGCCTATTTACATTGATGACAAAAATGTTATACGTAATGTACTTTCTGCTTGGACGAGATGCATTCTAAATATGACCAAAAAAATTGCTGAATATGGTCAGAATGAGCAAAATTCAGACCGTGCTCCGACAGTTAGCTTTTCTCAGGAGGTTTTTGATCAAACTCAAGAAACAGAAAAACACCATACTGAACTAGCAAAACCACTCAAGGAAGCTTTCAAACATTTTGATCAACTCGCAAAACAAGTACAGGAGCCCCTGAAGTCACTTAGCTTAACCCCCAAAATTACTAAGTCAGCCCTAGAATTGCCGAAACACACTAATCACGCAGAATGGATTTTGAAGGAAATCCTTATTGAAAACATAGTCGAATTATATGAAGAGTTTGAATGTAGTCTTACATTTGAGCCAGAATCAAAAATAGTAGTCCTTAGAGTCAAAAAACTTGGAATTTGGTACAATATTGGACTTGCTTCTGAAAAATTCAACGAGATATATGAATACCTACAAGATACCAAATTACAAAAATACCTAAAATGGGAGGAGAAAACAAATGGAGCTCACGGTAAAGAGGAAAGTATTCCTTGAGAACCTGCCGGGGCTGGTGGAAAAGGTCGTAAGCGAGTATGGAATCCGGCTGAGAAGAATAGTAATAGAAGAAGACGAAAAGGGCTGCTACACGGTTCTCGTAACCTACGAATCCAGCTTCAAGCCTCCCCAGTGAGACGGTGGTAGAGCTCCTCGTAGGCGTTTATCAGGTCGCCTTTATCAAACCTGAAGACGTCCTTGTCGAGGCTCTTCTTCGTCTCGGCGTCCCAGAAGCGGCAGGTGTCCGGGCTTATCTCGTCGCCGAGGATTATCTCGCCCCTCTCGTTCTTTCCAAATTCCAGCTTGAAGTCGACCAGGATTATCCCGCGCTCGGCAAAGTACTCCTTGAGAATCTCGTTTACTTTAAGGGCTATGCGCTCCATCTCCCTTATCTCGCCCTCGCTTATCCCGAGAACCCTGGCATGGTGGTGGTTTATCATAGGATCGCCAAGGCTGTCGTCCTTGTAGTAGAGCTCGACTATCGGCTCCGGCAATTCCCTTCCTTCCTCGAGGGGAAGGCGCTTCTTCAGGCTCCCTGCGACGACATTCCTTACAACGACCTCAAGCGGATACATCCTGAGCCTCTCAACAATGAGCCTGTTGTCTCCGGCGACGCCGATAAAGTGCGTCTTAACACCTTTCTCCTCGAGAACCTTGAAGAGAGCCGCACTAATCTGGGCATTGAGCCAGCCTTTGCCCTTGAACTGGGCCTTCTTCTTGCCATCAAAGGCCGTTGCATCGTCCTTGAACTCCATGATGACCTTTCCATCGTCGAGCGGGATAACTTTCTTGGCCTTGCCTTCGTAAACCTGCATGGACTTCACCATTTTTGTGTAAAATCTTACCATATTTAAGGCTTATTTTAGCATAAAAATGGCAATCAATGGGCAAAGCTTTTAAACATAAAGGGCTAAAGTACGGCGTCAAGTCCATAATTATTAACATGTTTACGTCAATAAGTCGGCGGGATTCATTATGAGGGAGAAGTGCGGTGTCTTTGCAGCGGTTACCGAGAACGCACCCAGAAAAGCCTATTACGCACTGATAGCACTGCAGCACAGGGGGCAGGAGAGCGCGGGAATAAGCGTCTGGAAACACAGGATAAAAACGGTAGCTGGCCGGGGGCTCGTTTCGGAGGTCTTCAGGAACGGTGAGATAGCAAAGCTGAAATCCAAGATGGCAATAGCCCACGTCCGGTACTCGACCTCCGGCTCCCTCACGGAAACCCAGCCGCTGGAAACTGGCTGTTGCGGGAAGAGAATAGCCGTCGCCCATAATGGAACCCTCACGAATTTCCTTCCCCTCCGGAGGCATTACGAACGGCTGGGAGTTAAGTTCGGGCACTCGGTAGATTCCGAGCTGTTGGGGATTTCTTTTCTCTGGCACCTCCGCGAGACCGGGGACGAGTTCGAGGCTATGAGGGAAGTTTTCAGGGAAGTGAAGGGAGCATATTCCGTGGCCCTTCTCTTCGACGGGAAGATACTCGTGGCAAGGGACCCGGTCGGCTTCAGACCGCTCAGCTACGGGGTGGGAGACGGCCACTACTTCGCCTCGGAGGATTCCGCGTTGAGGCTCTTTGTGGAGGAGGTAAGAGACGTCAGGTCGGGAGAGGTCTTCCTCCTCTCGGAGGATGAAATTGAAAACCGCATCCTTGTCACGGAAAAACGCCACGGCTGCGTCTTTGAGTACATATACTTCGCCCGCCCGGACAGCACGATAGACGGTGTAAACGTCTATACTGCGAGGGTCAGGATGGGGGAGGAGCTGGCAAAGGAGAGCCCTGCCAATGGGGATGTCGTCATAGCCGTGCCGGACTCTGGAAGGGCTGCGGCGCTTGGATTCTCCCGGATCAGCGGGATTCCCTACTCGGAGGGTCTCATAAAAAACCGCTACATAGGAAGGACCTTCATAACCCCAGGCCAGTTCTACCGCGAGCTGAAGGTCAAGCTCAAGCTCTCGCCGGTGAGGGAGGTAATAGAGGGGAAGAGCGTCGTTCTTGTTGACGATTCAATCGTCAGGGGGACGACTATGAAGCGCATCGTCTCCATGCTCAGAAGGG
>JAMOPD010000081.1 GCA_027064745.1 Thermococcaceae archaeon | reverse complement strand
GGCGTTGCCTTCTCCAGAGTTTCGCTTGGAGCGGTAGTTCTTCTTCCAATCCTCGGCCTCAGGGGAAAGCTCGGAAATGCCTTGGGGGAGCTGAGAAAGAGGCCGTATCATATGCTTGCGCTCGGGACGGCGCTGGCTCTGAACTGGGTCTTCCTGTTCACGGCCTTCAACCACACCACCATAGCGAACGCGGTCCTCGTTTACTACACCGCCCCGGTTCTGGCGACGCTGATTTCGTGGCGCTTTCTCCATGAAAGGCTCGACGCGAGAAAGGTTCTGAGCCTTGCCATAGCATTTACGGGACTGCTTCTCATAGCCTCGTCTCAGAGAATCAGCCTCTCTGACAGGGATTTCATAGGAATTGTGTTCGCGTTTCTGGGAGCGCTCTTCTACGCCCTGATTCCGAACCTCGGCAAATTCCCTGAAAGGAAGCCGAAGAACTTTCTTAATCGGAGCAATAACCTCAGCGTCGTCCTCCTTTCTGTGTTCCTCTATCCTATAATACACAGCCAGGTTTCCGTTTTCAAGGGTGAACAAATAATAATTGAGGCCAACTCTTGCACAGTAAGCCGCACTAAGGGTTTCTTCATGATCCAGAAAGGAGCTGTTCACAACCCAGCACTACGGGGATATTGAAACATTTTGCACAGTACGGATTAAGGGACATCCTGGGGCTTAACAGGCAGAGGGTAGCCTGCATAAGCTCGGTAACTATTTCAAGGCCACATTCGTCGGGTTCTAAGTGGTTCCCAATAACCTCGCCAAACAATGGCTCGCCATCAACCGTAATAACTGAAAAAAGCCAAAGAAGCACTCGGGCAAGAGCCCGTGGGGCGGTGGTCCGACTTCCACCTTCAGGTGCTTTCCAGCAAATCTGAACTCCGGGAAGGACATTAAGATTATGGGTCATAAGTTTCAACAGCCCAGCCCTTCGTTGGATACGCTGTCTTAAGCACGAACGCCCATCCTCAAAGCTCAAGACTCTGATCCAAACTTCTTCTTGTACAGCTCCTCCACTTCGCGATAGAACTTTTGGAGGAAATCGTAGTCATCAGACTCTTCCCCGTGCTCAAGCCTGATTTTCTCGATGACTGGAGCATACTTCTCCAAGTACTCTCTGCTGATTTTCAAAACGTCCTCAATGAACTCTTTGAGAGAAAGCTCGACAACACCCTTGTGCTTGCCCTTGTATTCAGGACAGTCCGTGAATTTGAGAAAATCATTCTCATAGTAAATCCTTGTAAGGTTTCTTGTAGAGCAAAAGTAATACGTTCCAGCTGCCTCTGCAACTAGAGTAGTTTGGTACACAACAACTTCATCTCTCAATTCAAACCCATCTCTCTCCGCATTCTCTCTGTCGAATTTAGTTATTTTTTGAACGTGCGGGTGTTCTGGCTGTAAAAAGTAATAACAGGCAGTTAACAAACTCTCAAAAAACCCGTAAACGTCCGCGTTGGCTCCTTCGAATTCTCCTTCCCAGCAGGCTCCCAAGAGTAAGTGCTCATCTATCATAAAAATCAAAAAGAAAGGATAGGGAGTGTTGATATATCTCTCAAGGTCTATTTTTACGGTTAAGCGCTTCCCCTTCAGTGTAACCCACACTGTTTAACCCTCCCTGATCCATCCACGTTCATACCTGTTAACATACCTGTACTCCCACACAGCACTACCCTTCTTCGGATAAGCAGTCTTAAGCACGAACTTCCCCTTCTCGAACTTGAACTCCAGCCTAACCACGTCAATGCCGTCAACATTGATTCCAAGCTTCTTAAGATCTACCGAAATTCCAAAGTTCTTATTAGGTGCTCCATTCTTAAAGAATTGTTTCTTGTAATCTGAATTTTCAAGCGTCTTCTTCACTACGTCATCAAGGAACTCTCTGAGCTCACGCTCGTCCCGGAACACCTTAGGCAACTGCTTTGCCTGACCGTTCACGACAATCCTCTGACCCATCGGCCAGAAGGTCGTTATTTCTAATTTGCTATCCCCTGAAAATTGTCTCTTTCAATGTTTTTATACACTTAAAAAGCCTCTCAATAGTTGATTCGTCAAAACCAAATATGCTTGGATCACATCCATTTTTTAATAGATAACTTTTGATTGCATTAAGGTTCTTCATCAAAACCATTGCGAATGTCTCGGCCATGGTTATTGAATCCCTTGCAAACTCCACAAAAGGTACCTCAACAACTCCCTTAGTACCCCCTCCCCAATCGTTATGGTAATGTATTCTAAGCTTGTCTCTCAGACGCTCAAAGAGATACCAGTTATACTGAATGCCCAAGTTGGTGAGATAGAACCAAGACTCATTTTCAACCTCAAACCCCAACGATAGGGCATTCTCCAGCCACAGCTTTCTGAGTTCTTCTAGAGAGCACTGCTCCGCATTTGTCAAGCAGATTATAGCAGAAAGCAATCCCTCGAAAAAATCAACTGGATTGGCGTCCATTCCATGAAGCTCTCCATTTATCTCGGCCCAACTCAAGGGAGTATCTTGGACGAAAAATAAAATTGGAGTAGGGAATATACAGTCAACCAACCTCCCCCATTCGTCAAGAACTGGAGCTTCTATCGTTACTCGGAGCATCTTGCCTGAAAGGTGAAGTGGAAAAATATTCAAAGTCATGAAGCATCACCTCCATAGTTTTATATTCCCCGTTAGTGGGTCATACCTGTACCATGTTCCGCCTTTCTCAAACTTGAGCACTGCACTGCCACTTTCAGGCCAGAATGTTATTAACTTATACTGCCTAGACCCGGTTTTCTTAAACACCAAAGTTATCTTGTCTATGCCCGGAAGAGAGCTCTGCACATGCAGAACCACAGTATCATCACCGGCTAATTTATCTTTGTGCTGTTCTACCAACCTTGCAATCTCGTTGTACAGTTCCTCCGGAGACTGTATTGTCTTAGGGAGCTTCATGATTTTCTTCTGACCATTCACATAGTACACTATCTCCTGTCCCATCGGAAAGAACGATGTCTCCCGCTTATAGTCCATCTCGTAGCCATGCACGTGCCTTAACCATCCGTGGATCAAGCCATATCTTTCGTTGCCTCTCTCTATGACGATAGTGTAACCATGAGAGTTCTTTATGGGCGATGTTGATTTTGCAAACCTCTCAATTCCTTCCTTCACGGCTTTTACCGTTGCCCCGTGCTTGACGGCCTCCTCAATCGCCTCCTTTGAAACTCCTGCCTTAACGAGGTCGTCGAGGGCCTTTGCAGCGTCATCGCCGTGTTTAATAACGTCATCAATTATGGATTTGAACCCCTCGATTGATTTCCAGCCCTCTTCAGTTGCTTCAATAAGTTTGAGATCCTTCAAAAACCAAACATAACTCCAATTAAAGCCCTTGGCTAAAGATTGAGACCAGAAACGTTGGCGAGGGGGTCGTAGCCCGCCTTCTGTGTCAAGGGGGCATTCGACTGAGCGGCCTACCACGGGGCTCGCACCGGGAACTCATCGCCCCAGCTACGGCCTTGCACCCCGCGGGACGGCCGTTTCACCGCATCCCCCGGGATTGTCTGCGGGTTAG
>JAMOPD010000080.1 GCA_027064745.1 Thermococcaceae archaeon | reverse complement strand
TGAGCTTTTTCACGAGCACTTCATTAAGCTGGTTTATTAGAATCTGTAGCTTTTTGGCTCTCTCAAGCTTCATTTCTGTGAAGGCATTATAAAGCTCTACACATAGACGAGGGGCAACATTTGCAATAGCAACAACCGCTCCACTCGCTCCGAGGAGCAGTGCTGGCAGGATAACATCCGCAGTTCCGGCCAGAACGGCTATCTCATTCCCAACACGCCTTATCAATTCAACAATCCTGCCAATTGAGCCGCTTGAATCTTTTATCCCCATGATGTTTGAATGCTCATACACCAAACGCTCAATAATCTCCAGCCCTATATTTATCCCTGTGAACTTGGGGACATTGTATATTATTACCGGAGCATCAATTTTTCCGGCAATTAGAGAGTAGTGTGCAAAGATTTCAGAATCCCTGGGTTTAAAGTAGAAGGGAGGAGCTATGAGAAGAGCATCCACTCCGATATCCCACGCCTTTCTTGCAAGCTCCAGAGTTTCCTTTGTTGAATTTTCAGTTACTCCCGCTATTACAGGTTTTTTCGTAGAGTTTCGAACTATTTCCAAAACATCCAGCTTCTCGGAAAGGTTGAGATAAGGAAACTCCCCATTGCTTCCTAAGGTTACAAAACCCGTTATACCGACATCTTCGAAATACTGTATAAGTTCAGTAAGGATATCCCTGTTAATTTTTTCCTCCTCATCAAATGGAGTCACATGGGGAACAAATATTCCCTCAAGCATTTTAATCATCAAAAGATCATTCTTGAGGTAATTAAGTTTTTTGCCTTTCTGCATAACTGTCAGATAGAATGAGTTTGATAGTGTCTCAAAAGAGAACAAAACAATCATATTAGTGCTGAGAGTAAGAGAACTCATTTGAAAAGGATATCAAGAAAAGATCCTAACTGATAGCATGCTTTCCCAAGCCGTTAATCTTTTAAATGATGCTTTTAATAACAAAATGGAATTTAAAGGGGGTGAGAACATGGCCATGATTGAGGAAGTACCAAAGATCAGCTTCGAAAGAATCGGAATGCACTCCCACATAAGAGGCCTCGGTCTGGACGAAAGCGGAAAAGCTAAATTTATAGCGGATGGCATGGTTGGACAGGTTAAAGCAAGAGAGGCGGCAGGAATAGCAGTTCAACTCATAAAGAGGGGCAAACTTGCAGGAAAGGGAATCCTCCTCGTAGGCCCAACAGGAAGCGGTAAAACGGCCATTGCAATGGGGATAGCGAGAGAACTTGGAGAGGATGTTCCGTTTGTCCAGATTGCAGGAAGTGAGATTTATTCTGCTGAAATGAAGAAGACAGAATTTTTAAAGCAGGCTCTGCGTAGAGCTATCGGCGTTAAAATAAGTGAAGAGAGAAAGGTTTACGAAGGTGCTGTTGAGAAAATTGAAATCAGGAAGACAAAGCATCCCTTCAATCCCTACGTTGAGATTCCGGATTCAGTCCTCATTACCCTGAAAACAAAAGACGATGAAAAGACCATTAGAGCTGGAAGGGAGATAGCGTACCAGCTGCTTGAGCAGGGCATTGAAGAAGGGGATGTCATCCAGATAGACGCAGAGAGTGGCAGGATATCAAAGCTTGGCACAACGAAGGAGGAGGAAGGGATATTTCTTAAACGCAGGGTTAACCTGCCGACCGGGCCTGTGCTGAAACTCAAGGAATTCACATACACCGTAACCCTTCACGACCTTGACATTGTTAATTCACGGGCAGGAGGAATACTCAGCCTGTTCTTTGGAGGAGGCATGGAGATCAATGATGAGGTCAGGCAGAGAGTTGATGAGACAGTGAAGGGCTGGGTGGAGGAAGGAAAGGCCATTCTCGTACCGGGGGTTCTGTTCATTGATGAGTGCCACATGCTGGACATAGAAGCTTTCTCCTTCTTGGCCAGGGCAATGGAGAGCGAACTCGCACCAATCCTTATCCTGGCAACCAACAGAGGGAAGACAAAGATAAGGGGTACTGACCTAGAGGCACCGCACGGAATACCGATTGACATGCTCGACAGGTTGCTTATAATCAACACCGAGCCCTACAGAAAGGAGGAAGTGAGGGAAATCGTCAAGATAAGAGGCAGAGAGGAAGGTATAGAAATCAGTGACGAAGCTGTGGAGTATCTGGCCGAATTAGGTGAAAGGACCAGCCTGCGCTATGCGGTACAGCTCCTCGCACCAGCACACATACTCGCTGGTGGAAACAGGGTTGAAAAGGAACATGTGGAAAAAGCAGAAAGCTACTTTGCTGACATAAAGAGGAGCATAAAATTCGTGGAGAATCTGGAGGGTATGCTGAGCTGATTTTCCTCTCCTTTGTGTTCTTTTCATAACACTTTTAAGGTTTAATTTCTTAATACTTCCGGTGGGAGAATGCGTGCGATTCATATTCTTGTTGTCATGCTGGTTCTCATGGAGATACTCGTTAGTGGATGCCTTTCAAATACAGTCCCAACCCACACAATGGAAAACACCTCAAGCACTTCTGGGGAACAGAGGATGAATGAAACATCCTCAATGACCGCGTCTGTCGGCACCGCTGAGATAAACGGCACCTTCTCCGGCTACCTGACTGCTCCTATGGACGTTTTTGACGAAGTCGAGCGGTTTCTTAATTCAATGAACATCACCCTCTACGCTTTCACTGCCGAAGTCAGTGGAGGAAAGACCAACGCGAGCATAACCGTTTATGTGCTGAAACTTTCTCCGTCGTTCGTTCCGAGGGATTTTAACATCACAATCAACGGTCGCAGAATTAACGGGATGACCTGCGTTCCATACTCAAAAAACATGAGCCTCTCCATCTGGAAAAGTGGAAGGAATGGATACGTTAAAACGGAATCATATCTCACCGTCCATCCCACCAGTACCACGAAAGCCACGGCAAGGACAAGCGTCGAAGTCCTGAATAACGTCACCGAAAAGACCCTGCTCCGTTTGAACGACATGAGCTTCATCGTTAAGGTCGTGAAGCCCAACGATTACTTGTTTACCGTCCTCTGCAATGGCACCGAGGTTTCGTCTGGAGGATTGGAGGTGGACTGATCTCTTGCCGGATGATCTGAAGTGTTTAACCTACCAAGTGAAACACGGGGAGCGGAAAGGATAGTGAAACCTTTTTCGATGGCCTCTTCAAAACCGTAGAGCAATTATCTAAATTTATGAGTGTTGTTTTAACGCTCCCAGAACTGCTTGCCAAATTCCTGAGAAATTCTGCTATCCGCTATTTTTGAAATGTGTGAAACTATTATGGTTAGCTCTTCCGGAAGAATGATCTCCTCTCAAATCCCCCGCCTGGCCTGGGGACTCCGCACAGCAAAAAATATTCCACAATGCAATATAAAAATAAAATTTCAATCAGAAGGGCCCATAATCTTCATCAGCTTTCTGCAGAGTTTGAGATGGAACTCAAATTCGTTGTAAATCCTGCTTTCTCTGGGAAATATTAGCTTGAGCTCATTCAGCCCTCTCTTCCCTCCAAATTCGCCGTATATCAGTATCCCGTTGACATCAATCACGCCGAAGACAGCCGCAAGGTTGAAGATAAGCGTTCTGAGCTGGTAAGCACTAACCTTATGTTT
>JAMOPD010000079.1 GCA_027064745.1 Thermococcaceae archaeon | reverse complement strand
TTTTTCATCATATTTCATTATGTAAAAGGGCTTTGCCTCACTTGGATACTGGTAAAGGAAGTAGAGGTCCTCATTATAATTTTCTTTAATATAGTTCCCGAGCATCTTCTCCCCTTCCGTGTCAATATCCTCTCCCCACGGGATTTCCTTGCCAAGATCAGCGAGAATTTCAAGGGCCTTTGTATATGAAATCCTTCTAAAGGGTAGTTTTGGTTCCTCCAGTTCAAAATCTAAGATTTGAAGCTCTTTTTCATTATGCTCTATAACATATTTGACGGTATGTTTGATGAGTCTCTCAAGTAAGGCCATTACTTCCTCCTCGCTTTCGATGAATGCCATCTCCGCATCTATGCTCCAAGCTTCGTTTAAATGCCGAGTTGTGTTGTGTTCCTCGGCCCTGAAGATTGGGGCAATTTCATATACCCTATCAAGACCTGAGGCCATCATCATCTGTTTGTAGAGCTGGGGACTTTGGGCAAGAAAGGCATCTTTTTCAAAGTACTTCATCGGAAAAAGCTCTGTTCCGCCTTCAGTTGCTGTGGCTATTATCTTAGGTGTATGTATCTCTATGAACCACTCGCTGTGGAAGAACTCCCTAACAGCTCGAAAAGCACTTGCACGTATCTTAAATATAGCCATAACTTCAGGCTTCCTTAAGTCCATAAATCGGTTGTCTAAGCGAGTATCAAGCTCAGCCTTTACCTTTCCAGTTGGGTCAAGAGGCAAAGGTGTTTTGGCTTTACTCAGCACCTCTATTCTATCTGGGAGAATTTCAAAGCCGAGCTTTGCTTTGGGAGTGAAGTTAACGGTTCCTTCGACAGCTATGACGTCTTCTGTGTTGAGCTTTGGGATGAGCTTGAATAGTTCAGGACTAACTTTCTTTTTTGGAGCTGTTACCTGGACGATTCCCTCTCTATCCTTAACCCAAACGAATTTTATCCCACCCAAATCCTTGACCTCATTGACCCATCCTGCAACTTTAACCTTCTTCCCGTTTAGCTCTTCAGTGATCTGACTTGAATAGTGAGTTCTGTACATCTTCAAACCTCCAATCAGATAAAGGATATCTTAATATCTTTGCCTACAATTTGTGCAAGGATGCTTTCAAGAACCTCTGCTTTCTCGGGAAGTTTGTTTTTATCTCTGCTGAGTACAAGAACCTTGTAGTAATTTTCTCCTCCGGGTTTGTAGACTATATTGACCCCAAAGACCCCAGCAGGATACAGCAAGTCTGTTGTTAATTTTTTAACATCATTGGTGCCTTTTATTTCTCTGCTTTCAATAACTCTAATTCTTTTTCCCAGCTCTCTCATAAGGGTTTTAATGTTCTTTCCGCCTTTACCTATTGTCAGAGGAACATCCCCCTCGCCCACCACAATAACAACAAGGTCTCCAGCTTCAACAGCTTTTTTAAATTCAATATCGGCATCTCCAAGGAGCTTATAGAGCAGACGGGAAATTTTAACATCGAGTTCTGATATTACCCCCTCTTGTAATTTTTTCTCATCAGCAGGGCACAGAATATCGTCCGTTTTTAAGCAGACCTCACAGATTGGTGCCTTCATGTGCTCACCTCCAGATTCTTTGAAGAATCAACGAAATAAAGCTAACACTTTTTTGCGAATGCCATTTAAAAAGATTATCATAAAGCTGTTAGGTTGGACAGCCCGCATGCTGGATTTATTATCAGACACTTCATTAGCTTATCCTAACAGTATGAAAGTCGAGGTACTGTCAGGATAATTATACCGGATTTATCATCAGGCGCTCTCGCGGGTTATTCTGGCAGTATGGCCTGCTATTGAGATCTACTCCTTATCTCGCCTCTTGTTATCTGGAAAAAACTAAAGCTCTCCTTCAATCTCTCTCTGTATTCTTGAGATAAACTCTTCTGTGTATTTATGTCTTTCCAGTGCCATTTCTCTCGCTGTTTTAGTATACATCATATCCTTGAGCTTCAATATCTTTTCTTTAAAGTGCTTTAGCGAGGTTTCAATATCCCTTCCGTGTTTTCCTGAATACATGAAGACTCTTGCTATTCCTATAGCACCAATTGCATCGAGCTTGTCAGCATCACTCAGTATCTTGGCTTCTAAAGTTTGCGGTTCAGGGGGCTTTGAGAAACGGTGGGCTTCGATTGCGTGGACCACCTCCTCCACTTTTTTATATCCAAGACCCTTCAGGAACCTTCTGGCAATTTTTGCACTTTCTAAGGCATGATCCTCAATTTTGCCCTCGTCTTCCAGAGGTCTTGCAACATCATGGAGTAAAGCAGCTAAAGCTAAAACTTCTAAATCGGCCTCTTCTTCTCGGCCTATGTGGAGGCAGAGGTTGAAGACCCGTTTAACGTGACTGAACCCATGGGTTCCATCACGCTCAAAGAATTTCCTAGCGAATTCACGCGTTCTTTCGATGAGCTCACGGGACGTTGGATCAGGAATGAAGTCTTCGAGATTCATTATTCTCACCAAGAAAAGGAAAAAAGGATACTATTTAAGTTTTCTTATCGATTTCTTGATACTATCTGGATAACAGCCCGCATACCGGATTTATTATCAGGTGCTCTCACCTGTTACCCTGGACAGTATCGATTTCTTGTTTATCTCGGAGTAATTCCAGTGCATCAAGAAAAATATCTTCTCTCTTTAATTCATCAAGTTTTGAAAAGGTTACGATTCCTCCAGTTTCGTATTTGCCATTTTTCATAATTTTTCCCATTTCCATGAAAAGATGCGTCATGGCTTCCTCTCCTCGTAACTCAGGACCTTTGATTGTTTTTGCAGCCTTGACTTTCCCATTATCTACATATAAACTCCAGGATGTTGATCCGTTATGCACCCTGAGTTCTCCTCTGTATGACTTCATGAGATTTATCAATCCCTGGATGTCATGTCCAAGAATCTCCTCAGGTAATGAGAAAAGTGTAATACCGACCTCAGGAAGGTCTTTCAGAATTTCTTCGACAGGAGCCTCATAGATTTCTACAGCCTTTACTTTTCTTTCTCGTGATGCCTTTACAATATCTGCTAATGCTGATTTCCCTTTTAGAGTTTTTCGTGTAAAAGTGTCTTCAATAAGCATCCCAACAATTTTGCCGGAGGACACTAATAAGTAGCCAGTCTTTAACTCCTCTCCCTCTTTCCATGAAGCTTTTAAATAGCCTTCCTTAACTTTGGTAAGAAGTTCTTGAATGTTCTCAAATCTCATGACAACACTGACAAATTTTCCAGGCAACATTTTTACCACCATTCAAATTTTAAATAAAAATAAAGTGGCCTAAAGCATTGAGGCAACCTTCTGGGCGTTCCTCTTCAGGTATATCCTGACGAGGCCGAGGTTGACCTTCGTGTCTGTAATGACCGTGAGCACTGCGTTTTCACCAGCCTCAACGATGATGATTTTCCCCCTTGGTGATTCTAGTGTTACCATATCTACAGCCTCCTCGTGGAAGACTTCATTGCTCGCGTTGAGAGACGTTCCGTATATGGTGGCAACCATTGCAGCGGTGCTTTCAACCTCGATAGTTCTGTCACTGGCCTGTCCTTCAATCAGAAGACCGTCTTTGCTCACTATTGCGACTCCCCTAACAC
>JAMOPD010000078.1 GCA_027064745.1 Thermococcaceae archaeon | reverse complement strand
GGATGAGTTTGAGAAGATTGCTGAATTTCTTAAACTCCTTAAACCCGATATAGCGTATATCGGAATTCCAACCAGACCGCCAGCTGAAGAGTGGGTTAAACCTGCCAGCGAGGAGACTATAAATCGTGCATTTCAAACTTTTGAGGAGGCTTTGGGAGAGGGAAAAGTTGAATATCTTATCGGCTATGAGGGAAATGCATTTGCCTTCACCGGAAATATTGAAGAAGATCTGCTCAGTATAACAGCGGTGCATCCGATGAGGGAAGAGGCCGTCAGAAAACTTCTCGAGAAGGCTGATGCTGACTGGAGTGTTGTTGAAAACCTTCTAAAAGCAGGAAAACTAATCAGACTTGAGTATAATGGAAAGAGATTTTATATGAGGAGATTGAAAAGCAGGGTTAGCGGTAAAGTTAAAGTTTAATTTGACTACAATCTTCTAGGAAAAACCTTGAGATAGGTGCTAAGGATGTGCGAGTATGTCTATGAAAATGGCAGGAAATGTGAGTTAAAAGCAGTAGAAGGCTCGAAATATTGCGCATTGCACATTCCTTATGATGAAGGTGAAAGATTATTTGGAGAGAGAATAGAAGAACTGAAAGAAGAAGCTTTTAATCAAGAGATTCAAAAGGGTGTAACCTATTTTGAAGGAGTACATCTATATAACATCAGAATTTCAGACTTTAGAAGTGAAAAGAGCTTGATTTTCAAAAACTCCCGAATAAAATCATTGGTGATTGAAAGCTCAAAGGTTGGAGGGTTGATGCTCCATAACTGCACAATAAACCGCTTGGTCATTATTGATAATAAACTAAAAACGATTTTAGTCAAAAATTGCCGGATATTTGGTCTCAACATACTTCGTCTAGACTTTGAAAACTCTATTTACATACGGGACAGCGTGGTAAGATATCTAATGATGAATTCTGTGGAGCATGTTGGGAAAGAGAAACCCAGTGAGGAAGAATATGGGGAAAGAGGGCATGTCTATGGGAGAATTGAGGTATCCGGCCTGCGGGATGTTAGACGTATAACCCTGAATGTTATGTATCCCCTACTGAAAAAATATCTAAAGGAACTTGGAATCGAGATAAAAGAACGTAGAAGAATTGTTAAGGCAAAAATGCTGGTTATACGGAATATTCAATTTGATCCTAATCCAAGATTCAAACGACAGGTGCGTTTGAGTATACGGAATTTCCATGGACAGCTTTTGCTTGAAAATCTTGAAGTCCTCGGGCATATGGAGATTTTCGGGGGTAGAATTAAACTTCCTGAGTTTGTTCATATGAACATACACAACAATCTTATCCTTAAAGGGACGAGTTTTTATGGTGACTCAACATGGAATCTTACAGTCCTCCCGAATTTAATAGCCGAATTAAATGTATCCGGTTTTATGATAGTAGAAAAATGCAGATTCAGTAATCCGCGGATGGAGGAGATATTCTATCGCCTAGCCAGAACCAGCTGGGAGAAAAGTGGGGATAAAGAAAAGGCGGATGAATATTATTATCTTGAAATGCTGGCTAAAAGAAAGGAAAAACTCAGTGTTAGAGGCAAGAGATATAGACGTCTCCTCTACAAAGCTGAAGCATATTTTGAGTGGCTCTTTGTGGATTTAACCTGCAAATACGGGACTGACTGGAAAAGACCGATTTTAATATGGCTTATAGCAGTTAATGTTCTTTTCCCACTTGTTTATTATATGACAGAGAGCGTTGAGGGCTTAAGAGCGATATTAAATTCATTTCTTGACTATGAATACTTCAGCATAGTTACAGCGACAACCCTTGGTTATGGAGACTATCATCCAGCAGGAATTGGAAAGGTTTTTGCATCCCTTGAAGCACTTTTTGGAATGTTTATGTGGGCTGTGTTCCTAACAGTCTTTGCAAGGAAATACATGAGGTGATAAAAGTGAAAATTGGGCTTATTGTCAACCCAATAGCCGGAATGGGAGGAAAAGTCGCCCTTAAAGGTACGGATGGTGTTGTTGAAGAAGCTATCAGGAGGGGAGCAAGGCCAATTGCCCTTGATTTAGCAAGACTCTTCCTTCACGAGCTTTCCCACTATCCTGAGTGCAGGAAAATTGAATTTCTAACTGGAGCAGATGGCCTTGGAGAGGATGCACTAAAAGATTTTGAGTTCTCATTTGAGGTTATTAAGCACAGGAAAATTAAATACAAGAATGTTCTCGGAGTTGAAATTCCAGATACAACAAGTGAAGATACAAAGACACTTGTTAGGTTAATGATCGACAGTGTGAATCTAGTAGTGTTCGCTGGAGGAGATGGGACAGCGAGGGATATTTATCTCGCTATTGATAAAAAGAAGCCGATTCTTGGGATTCCTACAGGGGTTAAAATGTTCTCTGGTGTTTTTGCAGCTTCTCCAGAAGATGCCGCCAGAATCCTCGTAGAGTTCCTTAAAGGGAAGGCCAAAGTTATTGAGAGAGATATAATGGATCTGGATGAAAATGCTTTTAGACATGATGAGCTTAAACCTCAGCATTACGGAAAAGCATT
>JAMOPD010000077.1 GCA_027064745.1 Thermococcaceae archaeon | reverse complement strand
ATAACCTCCTGCATACCGTAGTCGATGAAAGCGTTGTAAGAATCAAGATGCTGCCTTACCAGTCCATTTTCTTTCCAGTATTGTTCCATAACAATCCACAAATCATCCGGAGTAACATCTATAACAGTAGGTCCTCTCATGTTCTCACCTCAGAATTCAATCTTCGACAACAAGCCTGTAATAGTAGTACACACCCGCTGTTGGGCTTTTTCTCCTGATTTCAATAACGTCTCCAGGCTTTGCCTCAAGAGCAATGACAGCAGGATCTGAGGCTTTGATCTGCGGAAGTTGAGAAATTTTGATCCTGTACTTTTTGAGTAGTTCTTCTTTCTCCTTTTCACTTAATATCCTATGTGCCGGAACTAATTGATGAGTAAATATATCAAATCCTTTTTTCGCCGCCACCGAGAATTGCCCCCTTAAACTTTTTAGAATAATTATCACTACCTCCGAACTTTGGCTTCTCCTATATAAGCTTTTCGTGTAGGAGGTGATGAAAGAAGGTTTATAATCATTGCGAAAAGTTTAAGAACCTCTTTCAAGCCTTAAAATCCACATTAATGCACATAAATGAGCATTAGAATAAAATAGCCGTTATGGAGCCCCGGGCGGGGTTTGAACCCGCGACCTGCCGCTTACCAAGCGGCCGCTCCGCCAGGCTGAGCCACCGGGGCACCGTTGGATTGGTATTTGAACCAGCTTATAAATTTTTCTATGCTAATTCGGATACTGTCAGGAGTTAGACTCGCATACCGGATTTATTATCAGCTCACAGGTATCCTGACAGTATCCCAGCTTTAGCCAAAAACGTTTTAAAGTCAAAGTTGAAGGCCTATCCGAACTGTCACAGTTCATGGCTCAGGGGTATCCGAAGGAGCCCACTGGGCCCTCCTTGGGGGTGAGATAAATGAAGTATCCAAAACAAATAAGAACATACTGTCCATACTGCAAAAAGCACACAATCCACAAGGTTGAGAAGGTTAAAAAAAGACCAAGAAGTGAGCTCAGTCAGGGGCAGAGACGCTTCAGGAGAATCATGAAGGGTTACCGCGGTTTCCCGAGGCCGAATCCCGCTGGCAGGGAGAAGCCTGTCAAGAAGCTCGATCTCCGCTTCCGCTGTACGGTCTGTGGTAGGGCCCACACCAGAGGAAAAGGCTTTAGAGTGAAGAAGTTTGAACTCGTGGAGGTGAGCTGATGGCACTGCCAAAGAACCTTATTCCAATGCCGAGGAGCAGGTTCCTCCGCGTCAAGTGCATTGACTGCGGCAACGAGCAGATAGTTTTCAGCAATCCAGCCACAAAAGTTCGCTGCCTCGTCTGCGGCGCCACACTCGTAGAGCCCACAGGCGGTAAGGGCATTATAAAAGCTAAGATTTTAGAGGTTCTTGAATGAACCCTTTCCTTTTCTCTATCCACATGCCCCGTTAAAGATACAATTAAACGATGAGGTAGGACTGATAACAAGCAAATAATATCGCACTACCTGACGGTATGCATTCCATACTCCTAAACTTTAAAAACCTCCTTGTTCAAATAGAAGAAGAAAATAAATTTTGAGGTGGTTAAAATGCCAAGGAAAGCGAGGGAATACCCGGAAGAGGGAGAGTTTGTGGTTGCAACAGTCAAGAATATTCATCCTTACGGTGCATTTCTCATACTGGATGAATACCCTGGGAAGGAGGGTTTCATGCACATAAGCGAGGTGGCCTCAACATGGGTCAAGAACATAAGGGATCACATCAAAGAAGGACAGAAAATAGTTGCCAAGGTTATTCGTGTCGACCCAAGTAAGGGGCACATTGACTTAAGTCTTAAGAGGGTCAACCAACAACAGAGAAAGGCCAAGTTGCAAGAGTTTAAGAGAGCTCAAAAGGCTGAGAATCTTCTGAAGATGGCTGCTGAAAAGCTTGGAAAGGACTTTAAAACAGCGTGGAGGGAAGTCTGGGTTCCCCTTGAGGAGGAATATGGGGAAGTTTACGCTGCATTTGAAGATGCCGCCCAGAATGGCATCGATGTTCTCAAAGGATTAATACCCGAAGAATGGCTCACTCCACTTGGAGAGATAGTCACGAACTATGTTGAGGTACCAACCGTTACGATAGATGCGGAGTTCGAAATTACAGTGCCTAAACCCAATGGCATTGAAATCATTAAAGAGGCGTTAATCAGAGCAAGAGACAGAGCAAATGAGGAGAAGGAAATAGAGGTTAAATTTACATACCAAGGAGCTCCAAGATACAGGATTGATATAACTGCTCCCGATTATTATAAAGCTGAAGAGGTTCTTGAGAGCATAGCCGAGGAGATCCTCAGAGTCATAAAAGAAGCTGGTGGAGAAGCAACACTAATCAGAAAAGAGAAAAGGATTAAGAAGATTAAGAGGAGAGAGAAATGAGGTTCCGCATAAAAAAATGTCCAAAGTGCCATAGATACACCCTTAAAGATATCTGTCCAGTCTGCGGAGCCGAGACCAAAGTAGCGCACCCTCCACGGTTCTCACCTGAGGACCCCTATGGAGCTTACAGGAGGAAGCTGAAGAAGGAGCTCCTTGGAATTGGGAGGAAATAAAGATGAAAGAGAGCGTAATATTTGTTTATGAAAGACCAGAACTTAGAAACCCTGTGTTTATAGAAGGCTTACCGGGTATAGGACTAGTTGGGAAACTCGCTGCTGAGCATCTGATTCAGGAATTGGATGCCAAAAAATTCGCCGATTTATATTCCCCGCACTTCATGCACCAGGTTATTATAAAGAAAAACTCAGTTGTAGAGCTCATGAAAAATGAGTTCTACTACTGGAAAAGCCCTGATACTGATCATAGAGACCTGATAATCATAACCGGTGATATGCAGGTACCTCCTACTGACAGCCCCGGACATTTTGAAGTGGCCGGGAAGATGCTTGATTTTGTGCAAGAGTTCGGAACGAGGGAAATAATTACAATGGGTGGGTATCAGGTGCCGGAGATAGAAGGAGAACCTAAGGTGCTGGCATCAGTGACCCACGAGGAAATGGTGGAAGAACTTAAAGATATGCCCGTCGTTTTCAGAGAGGACGAAGGTGGAGCAATAGTTGGTGCCGCTGGTCTGTTGCTGGGCCTTGGTAAGCTCAGAGGAATGAGGGGAGTTTGCCTCCTTGGAGAAAGCCTTGGCTATATAGTCGATGCAAAAGCCGCAAAGGCTGTTCTAAGCGTCGTTGCACAGATGCTTAACCTGGAAATTGACATGAGTGCTCTCGATGAAAGAGCAAAGGAAACTGAAGAAATTTTAAGGAAAGTTCAGGAAATGCAGAGAGCTATGCTTGAACAGCAAATGCCTCCTGCCCAAGAAGAAGAGGATAGAGGCTATCTCTAAGCCTCTTCCTGTTTTGTTATCTTGAAGTAGCAAGGAAAAAGACCCCCCATAAGGAGCAAGCCAAGTAGGGAACTAAGTCACCCAAACGCGTGACATCAGCTATCTGTAAGATCATGGAGAAGGTGTATGGTACCAGTGACGCCTACAGGGCTCTGGACGAACTGATACGCGGTCTGACACAGGAATAAACACACAGTCAGTCTTTTTCTTGCTTTTCCATGTACTCCTCCAGAACTTCTTTGAGAGTTTCGAGGAAGACGAAACC
>JAMOPD010000076.1 GCA_027064745.1 Thermococcaceae archaeon | reverse complement strand
TAAAACTTAGGGAAGCATCAAAAAGCATCAAGTAAGTGGTCTTAACCATATGCCCATCCAACCTTATCTTTCATGCACGCTGAGCCCTGCCCAAGCACTTTGTCCGTAAACCTCTAATAGCGTCCGCCTGTTACATGAATAACCTCTCCAGTAATATAACTCGCTGCATCAGTAACCAAAAAGTGTATTACGTTGGCTATATCCTCTGGTTTTCCAATCCTCCGTAAGGGAGTTATTTTCAGAGCTCTTTCAATAATCATTTCGTACTTGGGGTGATTTCTTACCCCTTCCGTGTCCACCATACCAGGCGCTACAGCGTTTACATTTATGTTGAATCGACCCAATTCCAAGGAAAGGGATCTGGTGAGTCCTATAATTCCAGCCTTTGATGAAGAGTAGTTTGCCTGTCCTGGATTCCCGAGATGGGCACGTGAAGAAAGGTTAACAATCTTCCCGTATTTGTTCTCTATCATGTGAGGAACTGCGAATTTACAGCAGTTGAAGGCCCCCTTGAGATTGATATTCAATACCTTATCCCAATCTTCTTCCTCCATGTCTCGGAGGAGCTTATCACGGGTTATTCCGGCGTTGTTCACAAGAATATGCACCGTTCCAAAGGCCTTTACTGCCTCGTCAACCAGTTTTTTGGCTTCGCCCCATTTGGAAACGTCAGCCTGGACGAATATTGCCTCTCTCCCCATGGAACGAATCTGATCAACTGTTTTACTTCCATTCTCTTCCACCACATCATTCACCACCACTTTTGCCCCTTCACTTGCAAGTTTCAAAGCAGTGGCACGACCAATACCGAGACCAGCCCCTGTAACTATCGCTACTCTTCCATCCAACTCCATCGCACAACCTCCTTTCTAACACCTTCGCCTGATCATTAAGGGCGTTTCACAAATTTGAACCACTTCCCCATCTTGATTCAAAACCGCTCTCTCGAGCAGTATGATTCCCCTGTCTGGCTTGCTAGTTTCCCTCTTCTCTTTCACCTCTGCTTCAACGTGAATGGTATCACCAATAAAGACAGGTTTCAGGAATCTCGCTTTAACCTCCAAGAGTGCGATCAGATTATTCTTGATCGCTATGTTCATCTCACACTGAGTAAAAAGTCCTGACGCTATGGACAGAACCAACAGACCATGTGCTATGCGTCTTCCGAAAGGCCCTGTTTTAGAATACGATTCGTCGACATGTATCGGGTTATAGTCGCCAGATAACCCTGCAAAACTAACTATATCTGCTTCTGTAATAGTCCTTCCTGCAGTTACAGCTCGTTCTCCTATTTTCAGATCTTCAAAGTACTTACTCTCAGCCATAGCACACCTCTCTTTCCCATTTTTTAAACAAACGCCGACAACCCGAGAAGTTCTCTTCCGATTATGAGTCTCTGAATCTCGCTTGTTCCCTCAGCCATTGTCAGATGTCTGGCGTCACGAAAGTATCTCTCAACAGGGTATTCTTGCGTGTAACCATACCCACCATGCACCTGGATAGCCTTATTTGCGATCCTCAATGTTGCTTCTGTGGCGTAAAGCTTTGCCAGAGACGCTTCTAATGAGCATTTCACCCCTCTATCCACCATTGACGCTGCCCTGAAAGCCAATAACCGTGCAGCATCTAACTCCATAACCATGTCTGTAATGGTTGCCTGAATCAGTTGAAAACTCCCTATAGGACGACCGAATTGCCTCCTTTCTGTTGCATATCGGATTGCTGCATCAACGCATGCCTGGGCAATGCCTATGACTCCGAATGCAACGATACAACGCCCAACGTTCAACCCACTTAAAGCAATCTTTAGTCCCTCACCTTCTTCACCAAGGCGATTGGATGCGGGAATCCTACAATCCTCAAATACAACCTCAGAAACTACAGACGAATGCATACCCATTTTCGGTATGTCACTGGTGAGATATGTTGCTTTATCTTTTTCAACAAGAAATGCCGTTATGCCTTTTGCCCCTTTTTGTCGGTCAACAGTGGCAAACACACAGATCACATCTGCAATACTACCATTTGTTATCAGGGTTTTAGTGCCATTAAGGATGTAGTCATCTCCGTCTCGCCTTGCAATTGTCTCCACAGAGCTGGCATCAGAACCCACATTGGGCTCGGTGAGAGCAAAGGCTCCCAGGTAGTCAAGGTGAATTAAAGGTTGAAGGAACCGTTCTCGCTGTTCTTTCGTTCCAAACTTGTATATAAGAGAAGTGACAAGATTTGAGACCGTCACCATGGTGCGCAGGGCACCCCACGCTCGCCCCAACTCCTCTACCATTAAACAATAAGTTACAGTATCAAGGCCAAAGCCTCCGGCTTCTTCTGGAATCTCTGCGCCCACATATCCGAATGGCTCAAGTTTCTTTAAAATATCCCTCGTGATTATTTTACGTTCCTGTTCATACTCATTCGCAAGGGGTATTATCTCCCTATCCATAAATTTGCGAAGAGTGTCTTTTATCATCCTCTGTTCTTCAGTAAGTTCAAGAAACATTCTACTCCTCCTCGTCCGAAACGTTTTTGATAACCCCTCTTCCATGTAATTCTTCAATTTCGTCACCGGAGTACCCCAAGCCTCTTAAAATTTGATTCGTGTGCTCACCTAACCTTGGAACAAAGGAGTCACCATCATCTTTTGTTAATTCTTTGACGGGAAATGGCTTCGTCCTTTCTGGAGCAAATCGATTCTCTTCATCTACTCCAATTAAGTCCCTAAATCTTATCTGTGGATCCTTAATTATCTCTTTTATCTCATTAACAGGAGCAGCAGGAATGTTTGCATCCCATAAGAGTTTTAACCACGTGTCTCGTTCTTTGGTCAAAAATATCTCTCGCAATCTGGGCAAGATCTTTTGACTATTCTTATTTCTCCCCTTCCAGCTCCTCAACTCAGGATCCTGTAAGAGGTCAGTAGCGCCTATCAAATTGCAAAGCCTCTCCCAAAAATGCTCTTCAACAACGCCGAGGGAAAAATATTTTTTATCCTTCGCCTCAAAGATTCCATAAGATCCCCGCGCCATAAATTCAGAACGGTCCGGCATTCCCATGGCAAAATACTCCGTGATTCGAGGCATCATCCAAGAGACAAGAGCGTCAGTCATGGAAATATCCAGGTATATAGCTTTCTTTTCTCCTCTTTCTCTTCCCAGAAGTGCAGACAGTATAGAGGCAAGCGCAAACATACTCCCGGCTATATCTGCTGCTTGAAACCCAGCCGGAGTTCCCTTTCGCATCTCAGGCTCACCTGTGACACTCACCACACCAGCTACTGACTGAAAGTCTATATCATGTCCTGGAAGAGAGACGTACGGACCGTTTTGCCCATATCCCGAGATGGAAGCATATATGATCTTCCTGTTTACAGACTCAATTTCTTCAAAACCAATTCCAAGCCTCTTGGCCACTCCCGGGCGAAAACTCTCAATCACCACATCCGCCTTCTCTGCAATCCTGTAAAATATCTCTCTACCTTCGGGTTCTTTCAAATTGATCGCTATGCTTTTTTTGCCACGATTCAAGAACGTAAAACATTCAGGAAGCATTTTTCTAAGGAAATCACCATAAGGCGGTTCTACCTTTATGATTTCTGCTCCCATGGCCTGCATCATCAT
>JAMOPD010000075.1 GCA_027064745.1 Thermococcaceae archaeon | reverse complement strand
TCCAGCAGGCTGGGCCATCTCCCCTCACCTCCTTCTGTTTTTTGTTTTTTGGAGGAGAGTTTTTAGTAACAATCAGTGTTTCCATTCAATCATTCCTTTGGATTATTTATAAAATTTTTGGTCATCATCAAACTTTAGCTCCCCGCTTATTTTGCGAAAATTGGTAAGGTGTTCACGTAAACTTCAACGCCGAGCTCCTCAAGCTCCCTCTTAAGCTTTTCAACGTTCTCTTTTCTTGGCCAGCAGTACTGAGAGCACCATTCGTCATCCCTCGGGTTTGTCAGGGGTTTTCCCACGAGCGGGTTCAGGACGACGTAGAAGTCCGTTTTAATCCTTCGTAGACCTTCCTCGATGTATGACCACTGCTCAAGATTCCTTGCCACCGGAATCCTCAGCTCCAGCGGAATCTTGTAATTAGAAACCAGCTCAAGACCCTTCAGGAAGAGTTCCCAGAGCTTTAGTGAAGCTTTTTCAGGCAGCCCATAGAGTTCTGTTGGAGGTGCTTTGAGGTCGGTTGCTATATGCTCGACCAAACCAGCATTCAGGAGTTTTTCGAGAGGTTTTAGAAGCGTTAGATTTGTATTAAGGCTCACTGGAATATCAATATCAGCAAAAAGGGAGCTTAAATCGCGCCACTGAAGTAGCGGTTCTCCACCGGTTACGTGGAAGTAATCTATCAGGAAAGCACATGATTCTAATTCCTCGAGGAGGACGTTTTGCTTGAGAGGGAAGCATCCTTCGTTTTCAGCTATCTGCCAGTTGTGACAGAAAGGACATCTTAAATTGCACCCACAGAGCCAGAGAGTAAATGTTACTTTCCCATGAACATCAACCATACTGACGCTTTTCCAACCGGCGATGAGCATTTAACCACCCCAAAAAAGAAATCAGAAGGAATAGTGCCTCCTAGTCCAGAACTCCTTCTTTCTGAACGGATTCCAGTTTTTAAGCGGGCGATAGTAACCTATTATCCTGCTCCACACTTCCACGTTCTCGCTTCCACATCTTGGACAGTGGGTGTGTAAGCCCGTTGTTGAATAGTTACACTCATTGCAGACTGTAATTGCTGGAGTATAGCTCCAGTAGACTAATTTGGTTTTCAGGAGTCTTTTTGTGAGCTTTGCTAAAGCCTCCGGGTCCGGCTCTTCTCCAAGGAAGATGTGCATCATAACCCCGCCGGTGAAACTTTGTTGGACTTTCTCCTCGACCCTTATCCTATCAGCCAGCTCGAGAGAACCGTAGTAGGGCGCTATGCTCGTGGAGTAAATTGGATTTTCTGGGTCACTTAAATATTCGATGACCTCAGGATATTCATGTGCATCTTTTACTGCAAGTTTTGCGGCTGCACTCTCACCGGGAACTTCCTCGACGTTCCACGGAGTTCCAGTTTCCTTCATCCACTCTCTTGCTTTGGTTGTGGCAAATTGCACCATTTCTTTCATCAGCTCCGCCGCTTTCATCCAGTCCCTTCTTGAGCCTTCCTCCCAGAGCTCCGGCTCGTTGAGGTAAATGGCAGCTGCTTCTGGAAGACCGATAATTCCAATGGTGTTGAAGTGGCTCGACGGAAACTCTTTAAGGTATAGAGTTACCATACTATACATCTGTCTGTATGATGTGATAAGTCTGACGTAGCGCTCTCTGAACCAGTCAGTGGTCGATTTCACTATTTCAAGAATTTTCTCGTATTCCTCCCAGAATTTGCTATCATCTCTGGCTTTTAGAGCTATTCTTGGCAAGTTTATGGTTGTTACGTTTACTGAACCCGTGACGTCAGGCATTGCCCAGAGACCACCGAAACGCTGTCTTTCAATTTCCTCAATCCATTCTTCTTTGAAGTTCTCTGCATTAAAGTTGAAATTGAAAGCGTGGGACATCTCGTTTTTATCGATCACAAGACGACAGCACATCGAAAAGCTTGCATCTGGGTCAACTACGTTCGTGTTCAACCAATAGAAGCTTCCTCGTTTTGCCGCTGTCCTAAAAGCCGCTTCGAATATTTCAGGGTCATCCCAGAGCATTTTAGCAGTGCCCATTATGGTGGGAATTGGAAATGTAAATGGCTGACCGATTGCGTCCCCTTCGTGTAAAACTTCTGTAAGGGCTATGAAAAACTCTTTGGCCTCTTTCTCATATTCGCCGAGCGGTTCAAGTTTTTTACCATCATAGACTGCATAGTCACCTTCAAGCATCTTCCTGGGGGCGTCAAGCGTTACGGTGAAGTTTGTAAATGGGGTTTGAAGGCCAATTCTTGTTGGATAGTTGAGGTTGTAAATTAACCTTTGGATGTTCTGTTTGATTTTCTTTCTGGAGAGATTATCCCTCCTGATAAATGGACCAGCATACCACTCGACCGAGCTCAGGGCCTGGGCACCACTGAAGTAGTGCTGCATCGTTATGAGATAGTTCGCTATGTGGTCGACGTAGGTGTCAAAGTGCCTGGCGGGCCGAGAAACTATGGTTGGTGTCTTGAGACCCTTTTCGAGTAGCCTTGCCGTGCTGTGGCCTGTGCAATAGGGAATGTAGAGGCTGTAGGGGAGCTTGTGAATATAAATATCACCTGAGAAATGGGCCTTCCGGCCTTCCTCCGGGACGAGCGAGATGCTCTCCTTCAATGCCTCTTCCATCACATAGGCAAAGAAGCCCGTCGGCCCGGGGTATCGGTTGGCATTTTCCAACACATCCAAGCTGTCCCAGCTGGTATATTCTTGGATTATGTCCTTTTTTGTTGTTTCCATTCTTATCACCTAATTGGATATTTTATCCAATACTAAAAAGCTTTTCTTGAAGCCTAAAATGGTTACTGTTTACCATGATGGATAGTTGACAAAAGCATGCTAAATAAAAGTTAAAATGACAGGTGTGCTTAAAAATCTAATGAAACATTTAGAGGCTGATTTCACTCTTTTCTAAATGTATAATGTAGCTCGTCCGAATTTTAGCATTTTGTCAATTAATTCATTCAGTTCTGGACATCGAATTTAAGTGTAGCAATCTCAAAAGGTTTAACCTCAAAGTTCCACTCTTCCAAGGGCCGCTCTAAGAGGTCCGCCTTGTAAACCCCTGTATAATCGAAGTTCTTCTTCATTGTAGATTTTGTCTCCTTGCCTAGCGTCTCAAAGAACCTAAGGACAATTCCTTCTTCGCTCTTCCTGAAAGCTGTCATCACCAGATTATCATCAAGCTCAAGGGCCCAGTTCATCCCGGGCAGCTCCCCAACACCGTGTTGAACGAATACCGGAGCGTTGTGGGAATAGGCGAGCTTTGGAATGTCGTTCTCTTTCCAGCTTCCCTTGTATGGAATCAGCGCGTATCTGAACTCGTGCTCCCCGATCATCAGAGCGTTTGGAGTGTACCTCCTCCAAGAAACCAGGTCAACACTTCTCAGGAGGGTCATCTTTATTATTCCTTCCTCGATCCTGTGCTCGGGGATTCCAAGGTTTATCACTGCAACTCCCCTACTTCCGTCTTCATAAGCCATCCAGTTCTGAACGGCAAAGTTATCGTACTTCTCAACCCAATCGGAGTCATCAACGTCCAAGTCAACCTCACACACTCCTCCCGGAATCTCTGCATAGGCCTTTCCTTCGATGTCCGTTGGGAATAGGACTATTAAATCTGTGTGAGGCTGGTTGAAGTAAA
>JAMOPD010000074.1 GCA_027064745.1 Thermococcaceae archaeon | reverse complement strand
CACACTCCCGCAGGCGGCATCAATAGGGATTATTGGAGGTGCCGACGGCCCTACGACGATTTACCTGACGACAAAGCTCGCTCCCGAGATACTTCCTGCAACCGCTGTTTCGGCTTACTCATACATGAGCCTCGTCCCCCTTATTCAGCCTCCAGTCATTAAAGCCCTGACCAGCAAGGAGGAGAGGAGAATCAGAATGGAGCAGCTCAGGCCGGTCTCAAAGAGGGAGAAGATACTCTTCCCGATAGTGGCAATGATAATCATTGGCCTCTTAGTTCCCTCAGCAGCTCCTTTAGTTGGCATGCTTATGATAGGAAACCTCTTCAGGGAAAGCGGTGTCGTTGAGAGACTGAGCAAGGCGGCAAGGGAAGAGCTCATGAACATCGTTACGATATTCCTCGGCCTCGGTGTTGGCTCAACCATGAGGGCGGACTACTTTTTGAAGATTCAAACGCTTGAGATACTTGGTCTTGGTGTAATCGCATTTGCAACAGCCACGGCAGGTGGCGTCCTCCTTGGAAAGATCATGATGAAGCTTAGCGGAGGCAAGATAAATCCAATGATAGGGGCGGCGGGAGTTTCAGCAGTTCCAATGAGTGCGAGAGTAGTGCAAAAGATGGCCAGTGACGAAGATCCGGGGAATTTCATACTGATGCATGCAATGGGTCCGAATGTTGCTGGAGTTATAGGAACAGCTGTTGCAGCTGGAGTTTTACTTTCAGCCTTGGGCTGATTTCTTCTTTTCCTATCTACTCAGGATAATTGATAAGAGACAAAACTGTACTAACATATAATCCCTGAAAAGCTTAAATACTATGAGTGCAGTTTAGTTTAGGACGGTGATGAAAGTGAAGGTTAAAACTTTGATGACCCATGAACCTGTGGTTGTAGAACTCCCTGCAACGAGGAACTATGCGTTAGAGTTATTCAAAAAATATAAAGTTAGATCGTTTCCTGTAATAAACCGAAAAACTGGAGAGTTAGTTGGTATAATTAGCATAAAGAGTGTTCTCATAAATCCAGATGAAGATCAGCTTGCTATGCTTGTTAAGAGAGATGTTCCTGTGGTTAAGCCTGATGATGACCTGAAAAAGGCTGTCAGGGCAATGCTTGAGATGGATTACAGGAGAGTAATAGTCGTTGATGAGAACAAGCGGGTTGTGGGAATTCTAACCGTTGGAGATATAATACGACGCTATCTGGCTAAGAATGAGAAGATGCGAGATATTACAATAGAACAGTACTATCAAAGGAACGTTGGTGTAATTTGGAAAGGAACACCACTAAAAGCAGCTCTGAAGGCTCTACTTCTATGTAATGCGATGGCAATCCCCGTTATAGATGACGATGGAAATTTGGTGGGCATGATTGATGAGACGGATCTTCTTAAGGACAGTGAGATTATTAGAGTCATGAAAAGCACGGCTCTAGCAGCGTCCAGTGAAGAGGAATGGATACTTGAGAGTAATCCAACGCTCCTTTTTGAGAAAGCTGAATTACAGTTACCTAAAAAACCTGTGGAAGCTATAATGAACCCTGATCTTATAATAGCAACTCCTCACATGAGCATATATGAGGTTGCTCAGAAGATGTCAAAGTACCACATAGAGCAACTTCCGGTTATCAGAGGGGAAGGGGATCTCGTTGGAATAGTTAGAGATATGGATTTGATAAAGGTTATAGTGAGTAGAAGATGAAAACTATTTCTCTCTCTTTTATTGGTTTTGGAAACATTGGAAGGGGCGTTGCTAGGATTTTAATGAACAAAAAACAGCTTTTTAAAGAAAAATACGGAATTGAATTCAGGGTCATTAGCATAACAGATTCTTCCGCAACCATCTGGGATGAGGAGATAAACTTAGAAGAGGCCATTATGATAAAGGAAAACCTTGGCGCTCTTTCTGGATGGACAAATGAGTATGAGGTCTTTGATTTCAGACCGATTGATGTCGTTAGAGAGGTGGATAGTGACATAGTTATTGATGTCACAAACGATCCAAATGCCCATATCTGGCACCTGCAGGCCCTGCGAGAAGGGAGAAACATTGTGACATCAAATAAGCCCCCTCTGGCTTTTCATTACTGGGAGCTGATTCATGAAGCAGGGAAAAGGGGGCTTAGTTATAAATTTGAGGCAACTGTAATGGCCGGGACGCCGATAATAACCCTCCTCCAAGAGTCACTTAAAGGAGACAGCATAGAGAAGATAGAAGGAGTTTTTAATGGAACAACTACTTTCATCCTTAGTGAAATGGAGAAAGGAATAAACTTTGAAGAGGCACTCAGAAAAGCGCAGAAACTAGGTATAGCAGAGAGAGATCCCTCTGGGGATATCAATGGTGTGGATGCAGGATATAAAGCCACAATTCTTCACTGTGTAGCATTCCATCCGATAACCTTCAGGGAGATAAAAATTAAGGGCATTGACGAAATAACAGAAAAAGAGGTTCAACAATTTCTGGGTAGGAAGCAGGTTATCCGACTTATAGCAAAGGTTGAAGAGGGTAATGTAAGTGTGGAACCCATGACAATTCCAAAAAGTTCTCCTCTCGCAGTCTATGGAACTTCAAATGTTGCCATTATAAAAGGAGACCTAGGTGGTGAGATAGTTCTGAAAGGTGCAGGTGCAGGTATCAAGGAAACCGCATCTGCAGTTGTGAGCGATATAATACGGACATGCTTAACCTTGAAGAACAAAACATGAAAAAGGAAAAGCCAGGCAATTAGAGCCTCTAAAAATTAAAATTAATAACCCCGGTTCCCATCAAAATTAAAATTGGTTTTGATGCTTGTAAATGCCAAGTGGTTGCTCATACAGGCGTTTAAGCAGGCACAACTAGAAACATGATGGGAACTAAGGTAATTAATAAAAACCATTTAATTTATTTCAGCCGGTGAAGGGAATGGAGCACATAATAGCTCTTCATCAGGTTTATAGTGAGCTTATATTCAGAGGTTTAAAATCTGTTGAAATTAGGAAAAAGAGAATCTTCAGTGAGGGAGATACTGTTTTTTTATACATTGCTAGGGGAAATCCACATGTCTTGAGAGACACTCTAAGGAGGCTGGGCTTAAGTGAGGAACAAACATTAACACAGAGAGGAACAATAGCAGGTGGCTTTGAGGTGGGTGAGGTTATGGAGGCTGATTTGGAAACCCTCTGGGAGCTAACCAAGGATAGAAGTGGATTGACGTTTGTTCACGGCGATGAAAAGGGTAAAGAGTGGCTTTCAGGTTATATTGTGGATAAGGGCTATGCTTTCACGATAGAGAGACCGTTTCTTTTCAGAGAGCCTGTAACGAGGAAAGAGATGAGAAGAAAATATGGAGTGCATGTGGAGGGTATAATCCACCTCTCGAGTAGAACTAGGAAAAAATGGGTTAAAAACCTGATAGAAGACCTTGTAGGTAGGGATGCAATATATCTTTAGCCTTTCTCCGGCTCGTAGACTATGTAAGGTCCTGTGCTCAGTTTTTTGATTTCATCCTTTGTTAAAAGCCTACTTTTTACCTTCTCCCCTATCAGTGCGCTGTTCCCAAAAGGATCCATTATCTTCACTGTCAGGGGTTTTTTACCCTCTCTAACCTTCTCTATATATGTTAGTAGTTCATCTACCTTTTTGACAGCCTCGTCCTCACCATCTTGCCTCTTG